>CAZJWE010000014.1:0-31642 GCA_964549265.1 uncultured Bacteroidales bacterium
TCCCCTGTACAAAAAAAATCCTTTATTTCTTTGCCTGTGATTCCAGAAAAAAAAACAATCCATTTTTACCTTTTCCTATAATTGCTTGTTTATTATAACTTACTTTTCCCAATAATTGATTGTTTATTATAACTTACTTTTCCCAATATCGGGAAACTTTATTTTGGTTTTGCGATGGAATTAGCAGAGATGTTTTTTTTGAATAAAAAATTTTTTTTATGAAAAATTCTAACATTATTATTCATTTTCTTTTAATTATTTGTTTTTCAGACCTTAAAAAGGGGGGTATTAATTATTAATTGTTAATTACTTAATTACGAACCAATGGCTTTGGTACCGGTTTTGTTGTTGTTTTTTTCATTCGTTCAATATATTTATCCCTGACAGGTTTTTTGTGAATGTGAGAGTGGGTTTCCCAACCCTGTCAGGGTTATGACTTTTATTTGGCTTATTTGATGTTTGTTTCGATTCATTCTTTTTTCATTCTTTTGTTGAAGATTCAACCCTGACAGGGTTTTTGTGAATGTGAGAGTGGGTTTCCCAACCCTGTCAGGGTTATGAATATTATTTGGCTTATTTGATGTTTGTTTCGATTCATTCTTTTTTCAATCTATTGTTGAAGTTTCAACCCTGACAGGGTTTTTGTGTATGTGAGAGTGGGTTTCCCAACCCTGTCAGGGTTATGACTTTTATTTGGCTTGTTTGATGTTTGTTGCGATTCATTCTTTTTTCAATCTTTTGTTGAAGTTTCAACCCTGACAGGGTTTTTGTGAATGTGAGAGTGGGTTTCCCAACCCTGTCAGGGTTATGAATATTATTTGGCTTATTTGATGTTTGTTTCGATTCATTCTTTTTTCAATCTATTGTTGAAGTTTCAACCCTGACAGGGTTTTTCGCATAAAATCAATACAAAACCTTATTGCAAATTTTACCTCATAAGTGTAAATGTTCCCTGCTTGGTGATGGTATTGCCTTTTAGTGTTTTAATTTTGACTTTATAGACATAGGTATCAATGGGTTGTTTTTTACCATTGAATGTGCCGTCCCATCCTGTATTCATGTCCTGGGTCTGGAATAACTGCTGTCCCCAGCGATTGAAAATACGGAAATCAAGTAATTCACCAAGGCCCCATCCATCAAATTTGATAACATCATTGATGCCGTCGCCATTGGGTGTAAATGCAGTAGGTACATCCAGTGATCCATCGGATACAATGATGTTCAATATCCTGGGAATATTATAGCACTTTAAGCTGTCTTTCAGGTATAATGTATAATCTCTGGAGTTATATGGAGTGAAATACTCTTGCGTTGTATCCAAATCCTGCCACACCACATCAACCTTAGGTTGATTGGGCACAACGAAAAAGTCGAGGGTATCGCCCAGTGGGACAAATATTTCTCCCTCCGTTTGTACGGTGTCTTTCATGGGGTCTACATAATAAAATGTAGCATCCGGGCGCTTCTGGACAAAAATCACAGATGTGTCTATGGTTGTACATGTGGTATAATCATCGGTGACTGTGACATAATAATCTGCTGTTTCATCCGGTGATGCTTTGGCTGTTGCCTGGGCGGAAGAAACCAGATGCCCTTGTGAATTCCATGCATACGAATACGCTGTGGTATCAAATGTATGAAGGTACACGGTGTCATAGTCACAAATAAGGGTGTCCTGAGGCCTGAGGTTGGAGTATGGGTTGGAGAATACCTTAATGGTTTGTTTAACAGTGTCAACACATCCATATATCCCGCCTTTAACAAACAATTTAGCTATATATTCACCAGTATCCTGATAAACATGCAAAGGATTTAATGTTTCTGTATCAAAAGACCCGTCACCAAATGTCCATTTCCATTCCACCGGAAGAACCGAATCTATCATATTGAATTGAACCGGAGCATTAAAGCCACATGCAGAATCGCCTTGTTGGAATTCAGCAGTTAAAGGAACAATTTCAATGGAATCATAAGATTCTCTGACCTGAAGGTCTAAGGGATAATAAGAGAAACAATTTCCTTCACCTATCATTTCAAGATATATATACCTTGTTCCTGTCCCAGGGTATGAATATTTCCCGGGTAACAGGTCATTATGATCCGCTGTTTCCGGTATACCCGTAATAGTATCTGTGCTATTTTTCCTGTCAGTTCCGTTAGGTTTATTTACATCATAATGCCAAATATATTTTGAAAACGAACCTTTAATCATAGTATCAATGACAAACTTAATTGTATCTGACTTGCATGCCTTATTTAAAGGAAGGTCGCGTGGCCTTTCAATATGAAATTCGGCATAAGGCCCCCCCACTTCAACATAATTTTCTTTTTTTAGAGAATCTTTACATCCGTATTGGGTTGTTATTCTCAATTCAACGTCATAAAAACCGGGCAATTTATAATTATTTATAAATGTATCCCTCCTTGTTTGAAAAATACGCTCATTCCCATTCCCATAAATCCAATGGTACTCGACTATGGTATCACCTTTTGCATCTGAATTCTCAATAAATGACCCGATAAATGGATGGCAGGGACTAAAGGCATCTATTGCAGTAAATTTAGCATCAGGCAAATTTTGTGTATGGATATAATCGTCCTTGATTAAGGAGTCAACACAACCAAAATCATCCTGAGCATGCAATTTTATCGTGTAATCTCCTATACCAGTATATTTATGTGTTGGACTATAAGCACTACTAGTATTGCCATCTCCAAAATGCCATAAATAAGTTAGGCTACTCCCCAATGAATCAGAGGTATTATGAAAAACGAACTCCTGCTGTTCACATACATTGGTATCTGCCCAAAAATTCGGCATGGGTTTGGTGACCAATATATATTGATTTTTGGATTTAGAAGCAACACAACCCAATTCGTCTGTTATTTCAAGTTGTGGTGTAAAAAAGCTCGGGTTTTGGGGTGCATATGTATAATTCACCTGATTTGGTGCATTATTTGTTTCAGTATCTGTTACAACACCTTGTGTATCGAAAGTCCATTTCCATTGTACATAATTGGTATCCGGTGTAACGTTTGCATCAACCGTATCAAAGGTAACATAGAGGCTATCCATACAACCTGCGGTATCATTTACGATAAAATCAACATAAGGCTTATATGCTTTTATTGTATTAGAAGCATCTTCAATACAAAAATTCTTTTTTATTACCCTCAGATCAACAGAATACTCACCTCTTTGATTATATGTTTTGTTTAAGTCGCTGCCAGAAGGGGCTAATATAGCATCCCAATACGGCGTTGAATAAGGAGGAGGTAGTATAACAGGGTGTACTTGTTGCCCATCTCTTTCAATATGCCATAAATATTCGACAATATTTGTATTTGTATCTGCTGATAATTGCAAGGCGTCATCCCAGCAAATTTTTTCATCATAATTAAAATACGTGTTTTCGTCTTGATGGACAAAATAATCTACTGTATCCATACTGGCACCAGAGCTTCTCATATAGCTTACCACGTGTTCACAACCTGATATACTGCTATATCCCCTGAGTTGCACCTTTTCTACATAAATATTATCCTCTGTTAATGCTTCAGTATAATAATAATCCGTGGTAAAAGTACCTTGTTCAGATGCATGTGTATGGTCGTAGCCGTTTGATAAATCATAGTACTCCCATTCTCCCTGGTAATCTTCATTCGTATCAAATTTCCCTTCAAAGGTATAGGTTAACGGATCAGTACAGTCAAACCTGACATCTTCAACATTTGCAATTGGCCCATGTAATTTTACCGGCTTATAAACTGTATCATAATAACACTCATTATGTTGCAAGGTTACTCCAACATCAATTGTTTTTCCAGCCATGCTGTCAGGAATGCTGGATATTGTTTTATAGTATGGAGAAAAATCCCCGTCTTTCCCTGGTTTTGTATTAATGGGAATGGTTGTAGGTTCAGGATTATAAAAATTATGGTCAATATTTCCACTGGTATCGGTTTCAATATCATCATCTATTATGGTATCCAAATAAGGGAAAAACCATTTTGCTTCCATTTCCTCTGCTCTTATTGTATCGTTATTTGTAATGATAAACCTATAGTTATTCTTATTTGTTACACATAAATTGTTCCCGTCTATTAAAGGTGTTCCAAATACTGTCGTGTCTATCCTGATTCTTAGTGTATCACCTACAAGGATGGTTTGCATAGAAGAAGAATCCCAACCGCAAACATCATCCCAAATAACAAGACGTGTCGGATACCTTCCTGGCTTATCAAATAATTTCTGCATATTATCAGGATCCGGATTGTGTTCTTCTGAATCGAATATATTAGTAAGTGAATTGGGATAAAAGATTTTAAATATCCGTTTTTCAGGGGTGGTAAAATATGAAGTGTCATTCTCCCAGTCTGTTAAATCGGAAATGGTGACAGGCAGGGGGATGCATCCGCTGGTGTCAATGTCCATGATGATGTCCGGGTGCATGTCTTTAAATGTAAAGGTTGTATCTGCTGTACAGCCTGTATAGGTTGTGATGGATAATTTTACCGGAAAAATGATGCCTGTTTCCGGTTCTTGTGTGTATGTATGATTTGGATTTTGTTCGGTGCTTGTTTCTCCATCTCCAAAGTCCCATTCCCATTCTTTTACCGTAGAAATTGAGCGGTCGGTAAATGCAACAGGTATTGGATAAGAACATGTCTTTGTCGTGTCCATACTAAAATTAGCAAAAGGGTCCTCAACATAATAATTAAACGTGGTATCTGTAGATACACCTGTCGAAGAATAAACAGTTAGCGTAACCTGATGATTGCCTGCAACGGTATCAATTAAATTTAAATCATCGCAATTACTAGCAAGGGTTTCCCCCCCGCGTTTCCACAAACATATAGTAGCACCTGTTGAAGCATTCTGCAATGTAAAAGGTGCATCTATACATACCGTATCCGGCCCTTCTATTATTGCTTTTAATTCATTTATTTTTATATAATCATTATTAACTAATTCATTTGAACATCCGGCATCATCAGTAACAGTTAAACCAACATCAAACGACCCATAATCATTATAGGTATGCGTGGGGTTTTGTGCCGTGCTGCTTTCGCCATCGCCAAAATCCCAGGAATATTCGGAAATGGTATTCCCTGAAGGAGATGAAGCAGAAGCAGAAAAATCAACTTCAAAAGGAGTAACTATAGATATTCGTTTATTAGCTGAAATATAGTTAATTACCGGCTGTGAAGATACAGATATATCAAACCCTATTTTATCCCCTAACCCATTTGCGTCTTTAATTTCTAATATGACATAATAATCTCCAGGTTGGTCATAAGTATATGAAGGATTTTGTTCAGTGCTGGAATTATTATCGTCATCAAAACTCCATGTATAACTTACAATTTCTGACGATCCAGCAGTGGATTGATCCTGAAAATCAACAGTCAGCGGTTCACACCCTCCTGTTGTAGAAACTCCAATACGAGCAGTTGGCGATTCTTGTGAATACAGGTAAGTTATTTGTAAAATAATGATACATACCGGAAACAATATTTTTTTAATCATGATATTGAATTTCTGTTAATTAAACTTTTTTTCTAATTTACCACAAAATTAACATTTTTTCATTAATCCAATGTGTATAATAAACTTTTTTTGAAAACAGAGATTCAATATGTTTTTAATTGCAATGACTATGTATGCAGGGATATTATTGTCAGCCTAAATACGTTTTTAAAATTTTATTATCTCCTGCATTGTATTTTAAATTCCTGATCGCTTTATCTTTTATTTGCCTAACACGCTCTCTTGTCAGATCAAGTGTTTTGGCAATTTCTTCGAGGGTATATGGCGGCCTGTTCTTTAAGCCGAAAAACATTTTTATGACTTCAGCTTCCCGTTCATTCAGCCTGGCCAGTGCCCGCTCTATTTCTTTCCGCAATGATTCATTCACCAATTCATTATCCGGACTGGGGATATCTGTATTTTCCATGACTTCTTCAATACTTCGGTCGCCGTCTTCCGATATTGGAGCATCCATGCTGATGGGTTTATTTGCATTCATGATAAAATCTTTCACCTGCTCAGGGCTCATTTTTAAATTGGTTGATATCTCCTGAATGGATGGTTCACGTTCGAATTCCTGTTCCAATTTAGCAAGTGTCTTGTTGATCTTATTTAACGAACCGATTTTATTCTGTGGCAGCCTTACAATACGCGATTGTTCTGCAAGGGATTGTAAGATGGTCTGACGAATCCACCATACAGCATAAGAAATAAACTTAAACCCTTTGGTCTCATCAAATCGTTGGGCTGCTTTTATCAACCCTAAATTGCCTTCATTGATTAAATCAGGTAATGACAACCCCTGGTTTTGATATTGTTTGGCAACAGAAACGACAAAACGTAAATTGGCTTTAACCATTTGCTCAAGTGCTTTCTTTTCACCTTTTTTGATACGCTTGGCAAGATCTACCTCTTCTTCTACAGTTAACAGATCAAATTTACTTATATCATTAAGATATTTATCAACAGCAGAACTTTCTCTGTTGGTAATCTGCTTCATTATTTTTAGTTGTCTCATAATATATCTCCTCGTTTATTGTCACAGGTAATTTTATATATTTATACGACCAAATCCAATAAAAAGTTGTAATCTCGAACGGAAATAACATGTTTATTCATCAATAATAGCAGGAAATCACAACCCATAACAGCGCAAAGCATTCATAACGTTATACATTTCAGTATGGTATAACAATTGTACAGTGCCGGAAAAAATCATGCTTTATGTCGTTATTTTTTAAATTTTATGGCCTGAGAAGTGAATTTGATTGAGTTTAGAAGTTTAGGAGTTGAGGAGTTGAGGAGTTGAGGAGTTTAGAAGTTTAGGAGTTGAGGAGTTTAGGAGTTGAGGAGTTTAGAAGTTGAGAAGAAGAAAAATTAAGTGGAAGTTAATTCATCATTAACCATTAATCATTAACCATTAAAATTCTTCTATTGATTATTTTTTTATACCAATTTTATTTAGTATATTTGGTATGGAAAACAATTCAAATGAATTGCTGTATTTATATATCATGAATTTAATCGTATGCAGTCAAAAATCATTAATATATTAAAAAACAAGTATGTCTTTACAACCTTAATTTTTTTTCTTTGGCTGTTAATTTTTGATCAAAATAATTTAATTGACCGTTCACAAAACATTGAACAACTCGAACAACTAAAAAAAGATAAAATATATTATAAACAACGCATTGAACATGCAAAAAATCGTTTAAAAGAACTTAAAACCGATGAGAAAACCCTTGAAAAATTTGCAAGGGAACAATATCTTATGAAGCGCGATAATGAAGATGTTTTTGTTGTTGTCAAAGAAATAGACAAATAAAGTCCGGAATGTTTTTATACCACAGAAATTGATCATGTGATAATGTCTTAACTCGTTGATTTGTTTAGTCGTTAGGTGTATAATTAACAATCAACCCCCTTCTAACTTCTAAATTCTAACTTCTAAACTTCTAAATTCTAAACTTCTAAATTCTAAATTCTAAACTTCTAAATTCTAAATTCTAACTTCTAAACTTCTAACTTCTAACTTCTAACTTCTAAAAAAACCTCAAATCAAGATACAGGCCATCAATCAACCCAATTATCACATCAACAAAACAATTAAATACAATATTCATTGCTCTTTTGTATATATCTATAATGCAATAATAAATCGTTTACATTGTTATGAGCAATAGTATCCCTGTTTTTCAAATTCAACAAATGCAATGCAGCGTCTTCAACAGGATGTTTGGAATAATGAGCTGAATGACTATAATTCAGGTATTTAACAATCATAAAAGCACCAAACCATTGAAAAAATTTATTTTTAAATGTATTGATATTTGAAGCGTTCCGGTTTATTTGCATTAATTTATTACAGAAACCCTTATCCTCCAAAAAACGTCTCAAAACCACAGGATAATCATGAATCAAATTCATTAAGTCTGTTGTGTTGATTTTATAAAATAAAGGAATATCCTGAAACAACTTTTTAACATCCAAAAAAGCGCGTACATCGTATACATGAAGTGTGTCATGCTCATTCTCTACAAGTTCGTTTATCACCGGTCCGGTTCCAAAAGGAACCCTGTCTGATGGCCTGGAAGAAGGGATAACCCTTGTGGTATTTATTTCTTTAAAACGCCCAAGAGGAAAGACCTTATGTAAAAAATAAAAATCTTCCCCCCCCTGTTTTTTATTCATACCGCCTTGTTTCGCATAAACACCGGCGCGTAAACAAAAGCAGCTTCCCAGTGTATGGAAAGCATAAGGAAAAGAGATATACCGGAGCATTTTAATAAAATATCTTAAATACAATTCATAACAAGCAATGGCACGATATATTGAATCCTCATATTCATTTCCATCAAGCGGATGTTCAAAATACAAAACAGCACCATTTAGTGACGGTTCGCTTTGAAATGCATGCTCTATTTCTGTCAGATAGTTTTCATCACACAATGTATCAGCATCAAGAGAAATGATGACCCCGTTTTCATTATTATTCGCATTAAACCTTCTTAACGCTTCATCCATTCCTGTTTTTCTTGCAAAACCCACTCCTGCTTGTTTGGGGTGAAGGTTAGACAGAGTTATGATGTGAATCCTGAAGTGGTTGTCTTCATGCGTCTGCTTCCATTTTTCAATTTCTTGTATGCTCTTTGTATTTTGCCTTACAGCTTCATGAGATGAATGAACAGAAGAATTAACAACAACAATGATTTCAAGGGGTAATACCGGCCTTTTGCACTCTGCAATGCTTTGCAGGGTGTTTAGAATATTGGGTTCATTATAACAGGGAATTACGATGCAATATGCCAGTTTTTTATCAGGACGGTCGGAAAGAAATGCTTCTTTGGCCTGATACCGTCTAAAATAAAAATCAGCAAACCCCATACCGGTATAAGTTACTCGTTTACCGACTGGTTCTCTTGCTTGTATGCGTTATTCAACCCTTTGGATATGTTGTCTGTTATATTCAATGCACTGGCTCCGTATAAGATGTTATCTGCCCCGGAAGTACTCAAAATTAAATGGTAGCCTGCTTTTTTATTGTAATCATTTACATACTGCTTTACTCTGTAAATAATTTTATTAAGCATTACCTGTCTCTCTTCTGCAATGGTTTGCGAAGCTTCTTCCTGACGCATTAAAAAATCCTGTTGTTTTTTTTGCAGTAACTTCTGCTTTTCTTGTGCATCAAGTGTTGTGAGTAAACCTTTTTGATATTTTTCCTGTAAATCCTGCGCCTGGCTTTGCAATTGCCTTGACTTGGTATCTAGTTCAGACCTCAGAGCTTCTTGCTTACGCTTCAAATCATCTTTGAGCTCATGATAATATGTGAAATTTTGTAATACCGAATCAATATTGACATACGCAACCTTTAAGTCACCTGAAGGGACAGTAATATTTGCTGATGCTACAGAAGTATCAAGCGCTACTTCTTTTGCTTCTCTTTCTTGTGTTTTGATATTACAGCTTGAAAATTGTAAAATAAATAAAGCTATTACTCCTGCAACAGCTATTAAACTTAAAATTAATGGCAATCTTTTCATGATCTTTTAAAATTATTTTGATGCAAAATTAAAAATTGAATTCAATATTCGATGAATTTTAGCTTTTTTTCTTTTAGTAAACATATAAAGACATAGATTTATTATAATGCAGACGAGTTAATTTTTGAATACATAGAAGGCAGGCGCTATATTCTGAGTTGATTTGTTGAGGAGTTGAGGAGTTTGGGAGTTTGGGAGTTTGGGAGTTTGGGAGTTTAGAAGTTTAGGAGTTGAGGAGTTGAGGAGTTTAGGAGTTGAGGAGTTGAGAAGTTGAGGAGTTTAGGAGTTTAGGAGTTTAGAAGTTGAGGAGTTGAGAAGTATGGTATTAATCGTTTTGAAAGAACACAACAAAATAAAATAAAGGGAAGTTAATTCACCATTAATCATTAATCATTAATCATTAATCATTAACAATTAACCATTAACAATTTATTCTCAATACCTGATATCGGTTAAACAGAGTCCTTTTGCGGGCACCGAATAACCGGCATACCTGCGGTCTTTTTGTTCAATAATATGTTTAAACTGTTCGCAATCAATTTTTCCCTTTCCAATATCCAGCAGTGTCCCCACAATAGCCCTTACCATATTTCGTAAAAAACGGTCTGCTGTTATTGTAAACACAAAATCATTTTCATTTTGCTGCCAAAATGCCTGTTTAATATGACAAAAATGCGTTTTAACATCTGAATTCGACTTACAAAAACTCTTAAAATCCTGATAGTTAAATAATAATTTTACGGACTCATTCATCTTTTCCATGTCAATTTCAGATTCAATGTAATATTTTAAATCAACAGAAAAGGGGTCTTTGCTTGTTGTAACATAATATTCATATGTCCGGGATTTTGCATCGAACCGTGCATGTGCATCATCTTGAACTTGTTGGATAGCGTGTACTGCAATATCGCGTGGCAATATATGATTTAAATGATATATGGTGTCATTAACATCTGGCAATGTGTTCTTGCAATCAAAATGAGCAAAAAACTTTCTTGCATGAACACCCGAGTCAGTTCGTCCGGCACCTATTGTCGAAATATTTTCACGCAGGAATGTAGAAAGAGCGTCATTTAAACGCTGTTGAACAGTATCTTTACCGGGCTGTACCTGCCATCCCTGATAATTTGTACCTCTAAAACTTAAATGAATAAAATACCTGTTCATATTTGTTATAAATATTGTTCGTTGTTAAGTTATAATTGTGTGATATAATGCTAATTTAATCATGCTCATGTATAAAAAATTGTGCCATGGTTCAATTCAACAAAAGCACGAAAATAATAAAATATGCCTGCATTTATAATACCTTAATGAATACGCTTTGTTTATTTAAATAAAAATTTTATCTTGCATCTTGTAAATAATGAGATAAAAATAAAATTTTATGAACAATTTTACGTTTATAATTCTTAAAAACATTATGGTATGGTTTTTGATAGCTAAATCGAATTTTTATTATCAAAAATAATTAAAAAATAATCATGGAACAATCGGTAAACATCAATGAATTAAATGAACGGATTCAAAAAGAGAGCGGTTTTGTTGATATGATCAACATGGAGATAAAAAAAGTGATCATAGGACAACAAAAACTCATTGATAATTTATTAATTGGTATTCTTTCAAATGGCCACGTTTTACTCGAAGGAGTCCCTGGACTGGCCAAGACATTGGCAATCAGAACACTGTCTGACACAATACAGGCAGACTTCAAGCGCATTCAATTCACCCCGGACCTGTTGCCTGCTGACTTGATCGGAACTATGATTTACAGCCAGAAATCCGAAGAATTTCAAATTGAAAAAGGCCCGGTATTCGGTAATTTCATCCTTGCCGATGAGATCAACCGTTCTCCGGCAAAAGTACAAAGTGCATTATTGGAAGCAATGCAGGAAAAGCAATGCACCATTGGCAACAAAACATACGATCTTCCGGTACCATTTTTTGTAATGGCAACCCAAAACCCTATTGAACAGGAAGGGACCTATCCTTTACCAGAGGCCCAGGTCGACAGATTTATGTTGAAAGTTGTAATCACTTACCCTGAATATGAAGAAGAGCGTTTGATCATCAGAGAAAACCTTGCTCATACATTTCCTAAGGTAAATCCTGTGATAAAACCGGAAAACATACTCAAAGCAAGAGAAGTAGTGAAAGAAATATACATGGATGAAAAAATTGAGAAATACATCCTTGATATTGTATTTGCAACCCGTAAACCCGGAGAATCCGGATTGTCTAAATTTGAAAGCCTCATCAATTACGGTGCATCTCCCAGGGCAAGCATTAATATTGCCCATGCAGCCAAAGCCTATGCATTTATCAACCGCAGAGGATATGTGGTCCCTGAAGACATACGTGCCATAGTTCCTGAAGTTCTCAGGCACCGTATTGGACTGAGTTATGAGGCGGAAGCCGAAAACATCCAGTCTGATAATATTATTAACGAAATATTAAATACTATTGAAGTCCCATAATATTTTAATTATGATCTATGTTTTAAAATTAAAAACATACACCGAGCCATGATAAAATTTTTAACCATCACTTTATTCTGTAGTATCTTTTTAACTAATATATACACTCAGGATAATTATATCGGACTCAGTCGCTCAGATATAATCAAAAAAATGAAAAATGAAAAACCAGACTTCATCAAACAAAAAGTCATTAATAAATCATATAATTATTTAAAATATATGGACACAATGGGTGAGCGTACAATCCTGATTTTCTTATCAGAAGATAACTGCTGTACTCATGTCAAATTAATGTCGCATTATGTACATCTTGGAAGTACCATTGATTCGCTTAATAAAGAATATGAAAAAATTGACAAACATCAATGGAAATATACTGAAGATGGCGAAGAAATATTTATTAAACTGGAAAAAGGAGAATGGTTTTTTACTGTAATCACAAAAAAAGGAGTAGAAAACGGTTAGAAGTGGAAACAAAAGAACTATTAAAAAAGGTCAGGAAAATAGAGATTAAAACTAGGGGGCTTTCCAGAAATATTTTTGCAGGAGAGTACCACAGTGCCTACAAAGGACGCGGGATGACGTTCAGTGAAGTAAGAGAATACCAGTATGGAGACGACATACGGAACATCCACTGGAAAGTGACAGCCCGCTTCAATCATCCGTATATAAAAATATTTGAAGAAGAACGTGAACTGACCGTTGTATTGCTTGTTGATGTAAGTGGTTCAAGAGAATTTGGCACAAATGAAAAGTTCAAAAAGAACCTTATTACAGAAATTTCGGCAATACTTTCTTTTTCGGCGATTCAAAACAATGACAAAATAGGCATGATCCTTTTCAGTGATAAGATCGAAAAGTTCATCCCACCCAAAAAAGGTGCACAACACACTTTAAGGATCATCAGGGAACTCATTGAATTCACCCCGCAACACAATACCACAAATATTTCAGAAGGATTAAGATACCTGGCAAATGCCATTAAAAAACGAAGCACCTGTTTCATTATTTCAGATTTTATTGATTATGATGCCAATGCCACACCACGTTTTGACAATGCTTTGAAGATAGCCAATAAAAAACATGATGTTGCAGCACTCAGAATTTATGATCATTTTGAAAATCAACTACCCCCTGTTGGTTTGTTAAAAATAAAAGATGTAGAAACCGGAAAAGATTTTTGGGTTGACACATCAAATAAAAAAACAAGGCAACAATATGAAAAATGGCAACGAAAACGTCAACAACATCTCAAAGAAACTTTTGCTAAGAGCGGAGTTGACTGGGTGTCAATCAGAACAGACCAGGATTATGTTAAACCGCTGCTTAATCTTTTTAAAATGAGAGAAGCAAGAATTTGATCAATTGTTTCGATTTAATTATTAAGATAACGAATTTAAAAAAAGGATTTTTTTTTATGCGATGCATGTATAAATATTTCATTTTTTTGCTTTTGATTTCTGCAAACGTGACGATAAGAGCCGGGCAGATCAATATCGGAGCACATATTGATACCAATCAGATGTTGATTGGTGACCAGCTCTATTACACCCTTGAAGCAATCCAATCAACTGAATATCACTCCATATTTCCTTCCATTCAAGACACACTAGCCAAAAACATTGAAATTCTTGACAGCACAGAAATTGACACGTCCATATTAAATGACAATCAAATAAAACTCACAAAAAAATACCTGATCACTTCGTTTGATAGTGGAGACTATACCATTCCGGCATATCCATTTATTTTTCAGAACAATACCATCAGAGACACGTTGTATTTTCCTGCTGTAAACCTAAGCGTTCATACAATTGCTGCTGTAGACACCGCTACTGTGGCCAAAGACATTAAACCACCATTTGAAGCTCCGGTAACACTGAAAGAAGTATTGCCTTATCTCTTGTTCGGATTATTAGGCGTTGCCATCATCATTCTGATCATTTATATCATCAGGAGAACACAACAAAACCGGCCGGTTTTCAAGCCTTATGTCCCTCCTAAACCATCATATATCATAGCCTTAGAAGAGCTGGACAAGCTGAAGGAAGATAAATTATGGCAAAAAAACATGCTTAAAGAGTATTATTCCCGGCTCACAAACATTATCAGAGCATATATTGAACGGAGGTATGGCGTAAAAGCACGTGAAGAAACCACCAATGAAATTTTAAGAGATATGCAAACCATTGGATTCAGTGATAAAGCGCTTTTTGAACAATTAAGGAGCCTGTTATCACTGGCAGATATGGTGAAGTTTGCCAAGGGAATGACCGAACCTGACGAAAATGAACAAAACATGGAAAATGCATATACCTTTGTTATGAAAACAAAGAAAAAAGAAGAAGAGGGCAGTGATCACGACGAACACCTCAATCAACATACTAAAACTACTATTAACGAACAAAAGGGAAATGTAAATGAATAACATCACATTTGCACATCCGGAATTTCTGTATCTGTTGTTGGTGCTGATTCCAATGATAGCATGGTACATCTGGAAACAAAGAGACTTATATGCTGCTTTCAGGGTGCCTGACATCCAACCATTCCAAAAGGGTAATACACCTGTAAGGGTATACCTCAGGCACATTTTATTTGTTTTCAGGTGTTTGACTATCATTTCACTCATTATTATCCTGGCCAGGCCCCAGTCAACCAACAAATGGAAAGAACAAATAAACAAGGGGATTGACATTGTAATCGCCTTGGACATTTCGAGCAGTATGCGTGCAGCTGACTTTAAACCCAACCGGCTTGAATCTGCTAAGAACGTGGCCATTGAATTTATTTCAGGGCGTACCAGTGACCGTATCGGGCTGGTGGTATTCAGCGGAGAAAGTTTTACTCAATGTCCAATAACAACTGATCATGCTGTGTTGATAAACCTGTTTAAAGAAATAAGAAGCGGGATGTTAAAAGACGGCACCGCCATTGGCATGGGGTTGGCAAATGCTGTAAACCGCCTTAAAAACAGTGATTCTAAAAGCAAAGTCATTATATTATTAACCGATGGGGTAAATAATAAAGGAAGCATTGCACCTGTTACCGCTGCAGAAATTGCAAAAACATTCAACATCAGAGTATATACCATTGGTGTTGGCAGCAAAGGCGAGGTCCCCTACCCTTTTCAAACGTATTCAGGCACACGCTATCAACATGTAAAAATAGGCATGGATGAAGAAGTATTGCAAGACATTGCCCATATCACGGGAGGAAAATATTTCCGTGCAACAAATGAAGAAAAGCTCAAACAAATATATAATGAGATAGAACAATTAGAAAAATCTAAAATTGAAGAAAAGAGCTTTAAAGAACGGGAAGAAGAATATCTTCCTTTTGCAATTATTGCAGGCTTACTCCTGCTTCTTGAAATTCTTTTGCGCAATACTGTATTCAGGACAATACCATAAAATAAAAAAATTATGTTTCGATTTGCGAATTATGAATATTTGACTTTAGCAAATCTTTTGCCTTTATTGATAGTGGTTTTTTTCATTATCTTATACAGGAAAAAGAAATTGTTACAACGTATTGGCGAAACATCGTTAATCAAACAGCTTATGCCGGAAGTTTCACAAACCCGGCATATTATTAAATTTTTCTTGCTTATGATTGCACTCTCATTTATCATAGTTGTGCTTGCAAGGCCGCAGTATGGGACTAAGCTTCAAAAAGTCAAACGCAAAGGTGTTGAATTGATGATTGCACTGGATGTTTCCAGGAGTATGCTGGCAGAAGACATTCAACCCGACCGGCTCACACGGGCCAAGATGGCCATCTCAAAACTGGTGGATAAGCTCCAAAATGACAGGATCGGATTCATTGTATTTGCCGGCGATGCTTACATGCAAATCCCAATTACCATTGATTATGCAGCCATTAAGACGTTTTTGCCTTCGATCAATACCAACATTGTTCCTTCCCAGGGCACAGATGTTGCATCAGCCATTCAATTAGCATCCAGGTCATTCAATCCTGAAAGCGAATTGGAAAAAGCTCTGATTATTATCACAGACGGAGAAAACCATCAGGGAGAACCTATTGAAGCAGCACAAATGGCTGCTGAAAAAGGGATTAACATACACACCATTGGAGTAGGATCGCCCAGCGGAACCCCTATTCCTATTGAAAAAAAATACGGCAATCAATCATTCAAAAAAAATGAAGAAGGCAAGGTTGTCATCAGTAAACTCGATGAAACCGTATTGAAAAAAATAAGCGCTGCCGGAAACGGAATGTATATCAGGGCTACCAATGCCAATTTAGGGCTCGACAAGCTCTTTAAAGAAATCAGCAAAATGGAAGCAAAAGAAATGGAAACACGAATTTATTCCGATTATAAAGAACAATTTCAATACTTTGCAGCCATTGCACTATTCTTTATACTACTGGATTTTATCATCCTCGGAAGAAAAAACAGATGGCTCAGCAATATAGATATATTCAAACCAACAAGAAAATTTACAACCAAATAATAAATAAACCTATGCAAAAAAGATATTTACATATCGTAATTTTTGCTCTGATGTTCATGAACCTGATGAATATATATGCACAAAAAGAACGCAAATACATCAGGAAAGGGAATGATTATTATGAACAGGAAGAATATGGTAAAGCAGACACTTTATATGAAAAAAGCCTGAATACAGACCCCAATTCATTTAAGGCTATGTTTAATAAAGGAGATGCTTTATACAAACAGGAAAAATATGAAGAAGCCGTTAAACAATTTTCGATGCTGACAGAAGCCGGCAAGAATAAAAAGGAATTAGCCAAAGTTTATCATAACTTAGGAAATGCATTACTTAAAACAAAAAAATTACAGGAAAGCATTAAGGCATATAAAGAGGCTTTGCGGAATAATCCAAACGACATGGACACAAAATTCAACCTGGCATATGCCCAAAAGATGTTAAACCAACAACAAAAGCAACAGAAAAAGAACCAGCAAGAGGATCAAAAAAATCAGCAAGACAAAAAGAAAAAAGATCAACAACAGCAACAACAAAACAAACAAGACCAGGAAAAGAAAAACCAACAAAAAAAAGAACAGCAAAAACAGCAAGAAGAAAAGAATCAACAAGACAATCAAAAGCAGGCACAACAAAAACAGGTGAAAATCTCTAAAGAAGAGGCTGAGCGAATGCTTAAAGCAATGGAAAACAAAGACAAGGAATTGCAAAAACGCCTTAAAAAAGAACAAGAACAACGTCAGCCGACGGGAACCAATAAGGACTGGTAATAAGCAAAAGCCGGAAAACGGTTGAACGAAGAGACGAGTAGCGTTTGGTGTGTATGACGATGATAAAAAATACAAATAACAGAACATTATGAAGAAGTACAAAAATATTTTGATCTTAAGCATTGGACTCTTATGTTATTCTGCAGGACTGCATGCAGATGACATACAGTTCAGTGCATCGGCTCCCAAGGTAGTCAGACAGGGGGAACGATTCAGGTTAACTTATACAATGAACAGCCAGCCCTCCGGGATTGAACTGCCTTCAATGAACAATTTCAGTGTTGCTGGAGGGCCGCATACTTCTCAGAGCAGTCAGGTTCAAATCATCAATGGCCAGGTATCCAGGAATCATACAGTAACATATACTTATTATTTAACTGCTAAAAACCCTGGCAAACATACAATTCCTTCTGCAAGTGCAATATTCAAAGGCAAGACGTACCAATCAAACAAAGTGCAAATAGAAGTTGTCAAAGGTTCCGGGGGGCAAACATCATCATCTGCTACAAGCGCAAGTAACAACAAAGATGAGCAAAAGCAAATCAGCAATGAAAACCTTTTTGTGAGAGTGCTTATTAGTGACCGGAACATTTATTTAGGCGAACCAACTGTGGCGACGGTTAAATTATATGTAAAACCCGGAAATGTCAATTTATCCGGATTATCGGACTATAAAATGCCTGACTTTAAAGGGTTTTATCAACAAGATATCGAAACCCCCGATTTACGAAACCTGACCAGGGAAAATATTGATGGGCAGATTTATGCTACAGGGGTTATCCAAAAAATAATATTAATACCTCAGCGTACAGGCAACATCACCATTGAACCGGCAAAAATAGAATGTATCATCAGAACACTGGTACGGCAAAGGTCCCAAAGTCTATTTGACCAATTTTTTGGGAACCAATACAAGCAATCCAAAACAACAATTCAAAGCAAGCCCGGGAATATTACTGTAAAACCCCTGCCTAAATCAGGTAAACCCGAATCATTCATCAATGCTGTCGGACAATTTGACCTCCAAACATCTGTAGACAAAAACCAGGTAAAAGAAAATGAAGCCATCAATTTAACTGTGAGCATCATAGGAAACGGCAACTTAGAACTCATTGAAGCGCCTCAAATCAACTTTCCTCCCGACTTTGAAGTGTATGACCCAGAAGTAACGATGAATATCAAAAACTCTGCATCCGGGCCCTCTGGCAAAAAATCATTCAGCTATCTTATCATCCCCCGTTATGAAGGCGAGTACAGGATACCTCCAATCAAATTTTCTTATTTCAATCCGAATACCACAACTTATAAAACGCTTTCATCGCAAGAATATAAGGTCAATGTATTAAAAGGAGATGATACATCAGGAGATAATATGATGACAAGTGTCCAAAAACAAAAAATTCAATATCTTGGCAAAGACATTCATTACATTAAATCCCCTCCGTTTCAACTAAAAAAAATATCTCAACCTCTGTTTCGTTCCGGCTGGTTTTACGCAGGATATGGAATTCCTTTGGCAGGTTTTATTATTTTCCTGATTATCAGAAGAAAGAAGATAAAAGAAAATACAAACATCGATCTTGCTAAAAACCGTAAAGCCAACCGTTTTGCAAGAAAACGGCTCAAAGCTGCTTCAAAAAACCTGAAACAACAAAATGAAGATCAGTTTTACGAAGAAATTTTAAAAGCACTATGGGGGTATTTAAGTGACAAGCTCACAATCCCTGTGGCAGAACTAACAATGGAAAAGGCAGGCTCCGAATTGAGAAAGCACACAATTGAGGATGCAGTCATAAATGACCTGTCATCTATCATTAATCATTGTGAATATGCACGCTATGCTCCGACTAAAGATGATATGAGCATAGAGGATATATATAATAAGTCTGCCAAAATAATTTTAACCTTAGAAAAAAAATTAAAATAAACGCATGGTAACAAGAAATAAACTTTTCTTTGTTTGCATATTATGGTCAATAATCCATTTTACAGCTCACAGTACAACGGATTCATTAATTATAAAAGGAAATGGGTTTTACAAAAAAGGACAATATGACAAAGCAATTACTGCATATAAACAGCTGGTTGATTCCGGATATGCTTCATCAAAATTATATTATAACCTGGGCAATGCATATTTTAAGAATCATCGGATAGGAATGGCTGTTTTATATTTTGAACGGGCTAAATTATTATCACCAAATGACGAAGATATACGCCATAACTTAACCATTGCCGAACAACAGGTTGAAGACAAGCTCGAAAAAGTACCGGAATTTTTTATTTCAAAATGGTTTCATAACATCATCCATTCCCTTTCATTTAATGCATGGGCAGTGATCAGTATCGTAACATTTGTCATTTTCCTGGCATTGTTTATCCTGTATTTAACATCTGCTAAATTATCTGTTAAACAATATTCATTTTGGACAGGCATTATTGTGTTACTATTATCTATTTCAACATTTATTTTTGCACAGCAGAAATACCATAACATAATGGACAGTAACCGCGCCATCATAACATCATCATCTGTAACCATAGTGAGTTCTCCAGATGTAAACAGTAAAAAACTCTTTGTTTTGCATGAAGGAACCAAAGTAACCATTATGCAATGCAATGACAACTGGTGCGAGATTAAACTACCCGACGGCAATAAGGGGTGGATAAAACAAGAAGATATGATTGAGATATAGAATAGCAGTATGATGAACAAGTGTTGCTCTATTCGAATACAAAGTTGATAAAAAAAGGTACTACCCTTATTGTTTTTTTCAAATCAACCATTTATCAGAATACTGCTTTTTGTTTTAGAAAATCTTTAAATTCCTGATAGTCATTCTCCAGTTTTTCAAAAGATTCCTGTTTATCATCCAAATCTTTCATACTTTCCGGTAATTCCGGGTCTATTGAAAGCAAATCCCTGATTTCTTCAGGAAATTTAGCCGGATGAGCTGTTTCCAATGAAATGCCGAGCTGTCCGGAGGCAATGGCATCCTTCTTTTCGTTAAAATACTTCATTAAACCTTTCCATCCTACGGCACCATGTGGTTCTAAAAGGAGTCGATCATTCATATAAGCGTTTTTGATTGTGGTTTTCGTTACTTGATCATTAACACTGACTGCATACATATCCTCTTTCATCCTTTTCATATCAGGGGTGGTGATTATTTCTCCTTTTTCATTCATTTGTCCTCCGTATAACGCAATGATTCTTGCCATATTACTGGGGTGCCCCACGTTCATAGCGCTTGAGATACAATTAATTGAAGGGACGATCAATTCATAATCTCCGGTGTTAAAATACACAGGTACCTCATCGTTTTCATTGGTAACCACAACAAATTGTTTTACCGGTAGTCCCATATGTTTGGCTATCAACCCTCCCATAAGATTACCAAAATTCCCTGAAGGAACAGAATAGATAACTTGTTCATCCGTGTCATTCATTAATTTAGCATACCCATAAACATAATAGAATGACTGGGGGATCAGTCTTCCAATATTAATAGAATTGGCAGAAGATAGTTTCAAATACTCCAGTTCGGGATCAGAAAAGGCTTTTTTAACCAATGCCTGGCAGTCATCAAATTTTCCGTCAATGGCAACAATCTGAATATTATCTCGTAATGTAGTCATTTGTTTTCGCTGCCTGGCTGTAATCTCTTTTTCAGGATACAGAACAATCACCCTGATATTGTCTAAGCCATGAAAAGCATTGGCTATTGCGCTGCCTGTATCTCCTGATGTGGCTGTTAAAATCAGGATTTCCCTGTTTTCCTGTTTAAGAAAATATTGCATTAAGCGCCCCATCATTCTGGCGGCAAAATCTTTAAATGAAGCTGTCGGGCCCTGGTCAAGACGCATGATGTATTGTCTGTCTTTAACATGTTCAAGTGGAACATCAAAATCATAAGCATCTTTTGTCAGACGTTCTAATTCTTGTGCTGGTATCTCATTCTCAAGAAATTTTTTAGCTAACACATATGCTATCTCATGGTATTTCATCCCGGAAAAATCGTTAAGTTCTTCCATTGTAAGTTGCGGAAGCCGGTCAAACATAAACAAGCCTCTGTCGGGGGCAAGCCCTTTTAATAGCGCTTCTTTAAAACTCACGCTGCCACTATTTAAATTGGTCGAATAATATTGAATTGGTCCAGACATGTTTAAAATTTTTAAATTGCTGTTATTATAAAAAATATTTTAATCTATTTATTATAGTTCAAAGTTCATGGAATTTGGTTCGGCTCATGTTATGATATCATCTGAGTTTAACACTGTAAAATGTTCATCTGTAAATTCATCCAGGGCATTTATTTTTAAATCTGCAATGTCATACCGTGGATCATCAGTATGAGATGGATCAGGAACGGAAACAACGTTCATCCTTGCCGCCATGGCGGCAATCAAACCGACAAAGGAATCTTCAAAAACAAGGCACTTTGTCGGGTCAAAACCAAGTTTTTTTGCTGCAGTCAGGTATACACCGGGATGCGGCTTGTTATGCTCTTCAAACTCGCAGGAATGAATAATCTTGAAAACAGATGCAAGTCCGAGTTTTTCAATGACAGCATCAATTATTTGCATGGGCGAGGTGGAAACCAATCCCAAAGGGATTTCTTTTTTTAAAAAGAACTCAATGATTTCCTGCACTCCTCTCTTGGCCTTCCCTTCTTTTATGACCCTTTCGGTAATACGGCCATATATCTCATTTTTTATTTCTGAAAAACTCTTGCCCTGCCATGGAGTCATTTCATAAAAATATTGTATTACCTGATCTGTGCCCCATCCGTACGTTTGCATTTGCATGCTGTCATTCACCGGAACACCAAGTTTTATAAAGACATCGCGTTCTTCTTCCTGCCAAAATTGTTCGGAATCAATCAATACCCCATCCATATCGAAAAAAACAGCTTGTATCATCAAATATTTAATTATGTATTCAACAGCAAAAATATTAAATAATTAGCTCTATACCTGCATTTATGAGAATAAATAAACAAAATTATGTTCAATGCCTGATTTGGTAATGTTGAGGTGTGCATTGTGGCATGTATATCTTGAAATGAATATCGAATATCAAATAATATCGTAATTTATATAATAAAAATGGTTTATTTTGTTTATATAAATAATGGTTGTTCCATCATGTCTGCTAACTTTGTTATGCTTGCCCTGAAATTGCTCATTTAATTCAGTAAACTGCGCTTTTGGAGGCTGTGCAAGCCACGTTATCGAACATGATGATCCAACCACTTGAATTCTAAATATTGATATTCGATTATAAAAGATGATCAACAGTGTAATTAAAATACCATTCATTATCTTCGGTTTGATATGTTTTTATGTTTTCACAATTAGCATAAAAGCCTCAGTCCCCGGAAATCTGAATATTTACATTAAGCAACAACACCAATACACATTGACACATGACACATCGTATACCGATTCATCGGAAGTCATTAATTATTTAGAATACAAGACACAGCAATACAGAAGCAATGGATATTTAACCATTCAAGTTGACAGTGTATATATTGGGGATTCAGTATCCGGGATTTATTTTGATTTAGGCAGGCTATACAAATGGGGGATGATTAGCCGTGGCAATATATCTCCTGAAATAATTAAAAAAGCAGGAATAAACCCCGGACAATTCAAACATAAGCCCATTTCGCCCGGACAGATCACAACCATGTTTGATAAGCTCATAACATGGTACGAAAACAATGGTTATCCTTTTGCATCCTGTAAATTAAAAAAAATAGGACTATCGGGTGCCGGCATTACAGCTGAATTATTTATTGATAAACACAGAAAATTCATCGTTGACAGCATCATTATTAAAGGGCCCGTCAGTATTTCCAATCAATACATCATGCAATACCTGGATATTCATAAAAATGACATTTATAATGAGGCAAAATTATCAGGCATAACCGGTCGAATCAGGGAATTACGATTTGTTAATACGGTGAAGCCTCATGCTATAGATTTTAAAAACGGAAAGGTAGATATTTACCTTTACCTTGAAAACAAAAAAGCAAACCGTTTTGATGGCATTGTGGGATTCCTGCCTGAAAGCGAAGAAAACAACACATTACAAATCACCGGAAATGTCCAGCTTTTTTTGCTTAACACATTGGGCAAAGGAGAGCGACTGAATCTTGAATGGGAAAAGCTTCCCGGATTCACGCAAAAATTGCGCACATATTTTACTTATCCATATATTTTTCACTCGCCTTTTGGTATAGAAACAAGTTTCAGTTTATACAAACAAGATTCTTCTTACCTCACGATTAATCCGGTATTTGGTATCATTTATCAAATGGGGCCAAACAATGTTTTCAGGATATATGTAGACAATAAATCATCTACACTTTTAACTGGCAATGCACAAAGCAGTTATGGTGAATTTAGCCGTACAATCTATGGGGCAGGTTTTGAAGTATCAAATGTTGATTATTTATATAATCCGAGAAAAGGCTATCAATACAATGTTTCGCTCGGATACGGGACTAAAACAAGCGCCGGTACCGGGAGCCAACAAAAAAACAAAAGCGGGCACTTGGAAACAACGCTTGATGCTGCATATTATCAGCCCATTACCAAAAACACAACAGTAAAGATAAGAGCTCAGGCTGGTTACATACAGTCATTTGGCAACAATAGCTCCCTAAATGATACTCAATTCAAGGGCCTTTTTGAGAATGAACTGTTCAGAATCGGGGGCATGAATTCATTAAGAGGTTTTAATAAAGACGCCATATTTGCTTCAATGTATGTAATACCTTCTCTGGAATACCGCTATTTATTTAACACGAATTCGGCTGTATTTCTATTTTGGGATGGCGCATATTATGAAAAAAAAGTCAACTCACCCTATACGTATGACTATCCGTTTGGTTTTGGTGCCGGACTTACGTTTGAAACAGGTGCCGGAATATTTTCTATCAATTATGCATTGGGAAAACAATTTGGTAATCCGATTGACATGCGGACAGGTAAGTTTCATTTTGGATTCATCAACACATTTTAATCATCAATAATCTACTTCACTTTCAAACACATGCTTTTGGTCATTTCCCCAAAAATGAAAATGCGGACGGATATTATGTTCCTGGAGCTTTTTTATAAGGCGTTTCCTCACATCCGATTTAAAATACCAACAATTCGAAGGAGAATTTGTCCATCCTGCAATCCAACACTTATAACTTTCTTTGTCCATATCCATCACCCAAAACTCAGGACTGGGTTCTCCCACAAAATAAGGGCTTTCTGAGGCGATTTCAATACATAGTTTTTCAAGCAATTCAATATCTGTTTCATGTGCTGTCCAAAAATCCACGTGGGTCCATATCATCGAATCTTTGGTTTTGTAATTTAATATCTCCTTATCCAACATTTTACTATTTGGAATAATGTAACGTTTCCAGTTCCATAATTTAATGACTGTATACGAAATAGAAATATCCTCAACCGTGCCATAATTTCCATCAATGCTTACTGTGTCTCCGGCATGAAGCTGTCGTGAAAGGGTCATAACAATTCCGGCAATCATATTGCTGATGAACGGACGGGCAGCGATACCTATAATAACCGCTATTACAGTACCTATAATAGAAATATAGGCAGCAGATATTTTACTCAAAAACGGAAAAATAATTAAAAGTACCCATACAAATATAAATATAATATAAAAGGTCCGCTTAATCACCGTAAAGCGTGATTCAATGTTTTCCTGTATTTTTTCTTTTTGTCTTTTGAGGGTCTTTTTGACCGGTGCTTTCGTTTTAACGGCTTCGAGAGATCCGGTTTCGTCAATAGCCCGTAATCGCCGTCTCTCAACGCGCTTGATCCAATAACGGATCGAAAAAAACAATGCAGCACCAATAATTATGACAGATGCGGTATAGAGAGATAATGAAAATTCCATGACCTTAATATTTATTTGTTTAAAAATATGACCATATTGATAAATTATTTTGTTTAATTTTGATTTTTTATTAGACAAACACTATTTACCTTGTACGAATATATAATAGAGTAGTTTAATAAAAAAACAATAATTTTCAAATGATCAATAAACTTAAAAAAAATCATTTAATTGTACAAACATGTCCGATGCATTAAAAAAATATCATACTGATCATCTCAGAGCTTTTACAGAAGACATTGTATTGATCAAATATGGTGGGAATGCCATGCTTGATAATGAATTAAAAAAGCAAGTAATGAGTGATATTTGCCATTTAAAAGAAATGGGAATACGTCCGGTTTTGGTGCATGGTGGCGGCCCGTTCATTCAAAAAACATTGGATATGGCAGGGCTGACTTCTGAATTTATCCACGGGCATCGCAAAACCTCACCAGAAGCCATGATGTATGTCGAAATGGCCTTAAAAGGACAGGTCAACGGAAACATTGTAAAAATGATCAATGCTTTAGGCCAAACAGCTATTGGATTATCGGGCAAAGACGGTAAAATGGCCATTGCTGTGAAAAGAATGTACAAAGATGAAACCGGACAGCAAATAGATTTGGGCAGAGTAGGTGACATCCAAACCATCAATCCTGAGTCAGTTCTTATGTCCGTAGACAAAGGATATATACCGGTTATTGCATCCATAGCCTGCGGAGATGACGGAGATGATTTGAATGTGAATGCCGATATGTTTGCAGGGCATTTGGCCGCATCCCTAAATGCTAAGGCATATATCTCCATGACCAATGTTGACGGGGTTATGACAGATCCCGAAGATCAATCATCACTCATCAAAAATATTTCATTTGAAAATTTTTCACATATTTACAGAGAAAACATACAAGGAGGAATGATCCCAAAACTCGAATCATGTGAAATTGCTCTCAGAGGTGGTGTAGAGACTGCACGCATTATCAACGGTACAACACCGCATTCAATCCTGAAAGAATTAGGTTCTTCAAACGGAACCGGCACATATATTTGTAAAACATAATTTTAATTAATAATAAGATGACAAAGAAAAAAAATAAACTATTGCCGGAGTTAACCCAGGTAGACCAAGAAGTTTACCTCCAGGTATATAAGCGATACCCCCTGGCGCTAAAAAAGGGGAAAGGGGTATATGTAAAAGACTTTGATGGCAAGAAATACCTTGATGCATTCGCAGGGATTGCTGTAAACAGCTTAGGCCATGCACATCCTGATGTTTTAAAAGCCATTAATAAACAGTCGAAAAAACTCATACATATTTCAAATTTTTATGTCAGCAAACCCCAGGTAGACCTTTCAAAAAAACTGCTAAAAATTTCAGGCATGGACCGTGTTTTCTTTGCAAACAGTGGTGCAGAATCAGTGGAAGGTGCTATTAAACTGGCGCGTAAATATGCAAACAGCAAAGGCAAAAAAGGAAACATCATTTCAATGGAAGGGTGTTTTCATGGCCGTACATTAGGAACCATTGCCACAGGCAAGAAGAAATATCAAAGTGGTTTTGAGCCCATTCCCGGTGGATTTAAACAAGTGCCTTTTAATGATATAAAAAAACTAACCGAGGCTGTAGATCAAGATACAGCTGCAATCATTATTGAGCCAATCCAGGGAGAAGGCGGAATAAACATTGCCTCTAAAGAATTCTTAGAAGCTGCCCGTAAACTGTCTGTTGACCATGATGCCGTATTGATCTTTGATGAAGTACAAAGCGGTGTAGGACGTACAGGCAAATTCTTTGCATATGAGCATACAGGAATTCAACCGGACATTGTTACCCTGGCCAAATCTCTTGGCAGTGGCATTCCAATTGGAGCTGTGTTATTGAAACAACATATAGCGGATGCCATTGATTATGGACAACACGGCACAACATTTGGCGGCAATCCACTTGCATGTGCTGCCGGCTTAGCTACCATTAATGTACTTAAAAAAGAAAAACTCATCGGGAAAGCTGCAAAAAAAGGAGAATATATGATGAAGCATATGCGTGAACTGGCTCCCTACTTCCCTGTCATTAAAGAAATCCGTGGCAAAGGACTCATGGTGGGCATTGAGCTTACAATAGACGGCCGGGAAATAGTACAAACCATGTTAAAGAAAGGAGTATTAGCAAATGTCACTGCTGACAAGGTCATTCGCCTGGTACCTCCGCTCATTATAACAAAAAAAGAAATAGATCATATTATTGATGTGTTTGTAAAATCTGTTAAAGAAGTCACTCAGAATGAAAACAATTAAGGCTGGTATTATTGGTGCAACAGGATATGCAGGTTCAGAGCTTGTTCGGTTTTTATCAAACCATCCCAATGCAAAAATTGAGATGATCACATCCGAATCTTATCAGGGCAGACAATTCACAGATATACACCCCCAGTATGAAGGCATATTGGATTTTCAGCTCGAATCAATGGATGATATTGACAAACATGATTTGGATGTAGTATTTCTTGCTTTACCACATGGGGTTTCAATGGAATTTGTAAAGAACAATGCAGGCAAATCATTTAAAATCATAGACCTTTCCGGTGACTTTCGTCTCAAATCGCCTGAAATCTATACCCAATGGTATCAACTCAACCATGTTTATCCTGAAGGACTGGAACATGCTGTATTTGGATTGCCCGAATTATTCAAAGAAGACATTCAACATGCCGATTTAGTAGCCAATCCCGGCTGTTTTCCTGTTTCGGCAATCCTGGCACTGGCTCCTTTAGTACATCAACAACTCATTGACCCCCGCCATATCATCATTGACTCAAAAACCGGTGTGAGCGGTGCCGGAGTTAAACCCAAAGAAACAACCCATTTCTCAAATGTAAATGACAATTTTAAAGCATACAACCTCAAAAAACATCGGCACACCATAGAAATTCAGTCTGTTTTAAATCAATTGACCGGCGATGCATTGCATGTTCAGTTCACACCTCACCTGCTCCCGGTTGACAGGGGAATATTCAGCACATGCTATGCTTTTCCAAAAAAAGAAGTAGATGAACAACAGCTGCATACACTTTATACAGAATTTTATCAAACATCGCCTTTTGTAAGAATATCACAACATATTCCTTCATTAAAAAAAGTAAGAGGGTCAAATTATTGTGACATTATGGTCAATTATGACGAGCGCACCAATACCATTATTGCATTATCAGCCATTGATAATTTAGTCAAAGGAGCTGCAGGACAAGCGGTTGAGAACATGAATATTATGTTTGGACTGGATGATAGCACAGGGCTTTTAAATGTGCCTTTGCAACCGTAGGGCATGCAGGTTGCATGAAGCGTAAAGCGTGATGTGTAATAAAAACTAAAGGTTTCTAAGCAAACAAAATAATACCCGGTTCTCTTTAAAATGTTGCAAACGCTATGAACTTTTTAACTGAATTATAAATATATGAACAAAACAATTACCTCTGTCAAAGGCATTTTCAGTGAAGGTGTACGCACCGGTATAAAACAAAAAGGGAGAGACATAGCCGTGATTTATTCCGAATCATTGGCTGATGTTTCAGCAGTTTATACTAAAAACAAAGTCGTTGCAGAACCACTCAAACTCACTCAACAAAACCTTAGCAATGGGAAAGCCCAAGCCATTGTGATCAATTCGGGGAATGCCAATGCATGTACAGGCAACGAGGGAATGCAAGCCGCAGGATCAATGGCTGCAACAGTTGCAAAAGCCCTGAACATCAAAGAAAGTGATGTTATAGTGGCTTCTACAGGTGTGATTGGAGAACCATTTCCTGTTCATCAGGTAAATGAAGGCATACAAACATGCACAAAAGCACTTTCAAATACAGAACAAGCAGGCAAACATGCTGCAGAAGCTATACTTACAACCGACACCAAGATTAAAGAGTGTTACAGGGAATTAACAATATCGGGCAATCCGGTTAAAATGGCCGGTATAGCCAAAGGATCCGGGATGATTCACCCGGATATGGCGACCATGCTTGCCTTTATTGTGAGTGACATTGCAATTGATAAAAAAACGCTTGATACGATGTTTAAAAAAGCGGTTGACATTTCATTCAATATGATCTCGATTGACGGAGACACCTCTACCAATGACATGGCTGTTTGCATGTGCAACGGACAGGCACAAAACAAACAGTTGATTGAAGATGACAAGGATGCAGCAGTTTTTCAAAACGCATTGGAGGAAGTATGCATAGATTTAGCTAAAAAAATTGTTCAAGATGGAGAAGGGGTATCCAAATTCATTGAATATGAAATTGTCAATGCCCCTAACGAAGCAGATGCACGAACAATCATACGCACGGTCTCTGATTCATCATTGGTTAAGACAGCCATTTTTGGGAAAGACCCTAACTGGGGACGTATCATTGCAGCAGCCGGAAGGGCTCATGTACCTTTCAATGTATGCAACACCGACTTATATATAAATGGTTATCTTTTAATGGAGAAAGGACAGGCGGTGAATCAATATAAGAAAGAAGTAAGAAAAACATTGGAAGAGGATGAGATTTTTATCAAACTTGATTTAAATGATGGCAATAACCATGCAAAAGGGTGGGGTTCGGACCTGACGGTTGATTATGTTAAATTTAATGCTGAATATACTACATAGTTTTTGTCTCTAAAGTCCAAGTTGGCCTCGCCGAGCTCCTCCCTCGTCGTCGGTTCATCGTTGTTGCTCGAAATCTAAATTACTCACACCACTTTATTTTTTGGTACTACTGCAATTTTTGTGGAAATAGTGTTTATTTTAGAATACTGAATACTCAGGATATGGCTTCCACTAAATATGCAGTAAAACCGTTTTTTTAGGGTTTTAAAGGTAGTTACATAAGAGAACAAAAACGCTAATTCAATGCAAGGCGTTTATTAAAATCTTTAAACTGATCAGCCATGAGAAAATATGGATGATTATAAATGAATAGGTCGTGTTCCGGCCATGAATCAATATTTTTAATAATTCCCTCGATCTTTTGGTATACAATTGGGGTGAATTTATCTCCTTTCCAGGTGCTGGTGTTCGACAATACAACCCACGATGTTGAATCCGGTTGTCTGACCATTATTGCAGAAGTTCCTGAAAATGAACCTGTCCTCCACCAAAATCCTTTTTTGTTGGTGCCTCTCCATCCAAACGGATCAATTTTTTGTGTTGATTGTGTCATTAATTCAATAGATTCTTTGGAAAGAATGTCCGGCTTATTATCATACCCGTCAATGGCCACCAATAACTTCATCAAAGCCGGGGCAGAAGCTATCCACTCACCTGCTCCGCCAAGTGTTTCAATGTCATTTCCTCCATATTGACGAGGCACTCTTACTTTTCTGTCAAAATAAGAAGGGCATTTGCCTCCGTCATGTGTATAATATTTTACCTCATTAGGATACCGACCTGATAAAAAATTTCTTCCTGGCTTAATATTCCTGATTCCCAGTGGCTTGAATATATTTCTTTTTACATACTCTTCATATGTTGACTCAGAGGCCAATGCAATAATTTTACCAAGAACTGCATATCCAAAATTTGAATAAAAACTCCGTGTTCCGGGTTTAAAGTCCAACTTGCGCTTAGACAAAACATAGCTGATAATGGTTTCCAGGTTGGGAACATTCTCACTATCCATTGTATTGGAAATAATGCTCGATAAAAACATCGGATCGCCTCTCCAGTTACTCCATCCGCCTGTATGGTTTAATAAATGACGGACAGTGATCAATTTAACCCGCCAATCTCTATAATTTAAGTATGTAGAATCATTCAGCAATCCTTCTTCTCCAAATACCTGGTCATCCAATAATAATTTTCCTTGCTCCACCAGTTTCATCACTGCGACCGCTGTAATGAGTTTGGATATACTTGCTATTCTGAACATATGGTTGGTCTCTACCTCTTGTTCCTGTTCTGCATCTGCATATCCATAACCTTTTGTGAACACCAGGTCGCCATCCTTTACAACAGCTACAGTAGCACCTTTTATGTGCCATTTTTTCATAAAATCAGGGAAAACCCTGTTAAATGTTTCCAGATTTTCAGGCGATAAAAATAAGTCATCTACATTAGATGTCAAAAAATCTACTTCTTGAAATATCTGGTTTTCGTTCGTTGATGTTCCTTTGTCCGGCAGACTTACTGTCATATTCCCAAAAAAGAAAAAGGAAAATACAGCTAATGTGAATATGTGTTTTATTTTTAGTCTTTTAGGTAATTCTTTAATCATACGCTATTGAAATACAAATACTTTTAAAAAATAATAGATGTGCTTGTATTAGATCAACAAAATTAATAATAAAAAACAAAAACGATACCAATTATTTATGAATTATTCAACAGATAATTGTTTATATATTCTTTCTTTATCTTTTATTCGCTCCCTTAATAAA
>CAZJWE010000015.1:0-30338 GCA_964549265.1 uncultured Bacteroidales bacterium
GACGATGCCCAGATAGGTCAGCCGCTGCAAGGGGTTGTGCTTGGCCCGCGTGGTTTTGGGCACCGGGTGCGGCTCTCCTTTGAAAATTCCGAAGCCATAATAGCGCATCACGATAAACATCTTTTTTGTGGTCGGAATATATTGCTTCCACTCGCCGGTGGTAAACAGCCAGAAGACAAAAAAGAAACCCAAAAACATGAGGCTAAGGCATCTGAAGCAAAAAATGAAGAAAAAGATGTGAAAGAAGAAAAAAAAGCTAAAAAAACTGAGGCCGGAAAAAAAGAAGATAAAACACCAAAAGCCAAAAAAGAAGAAGCACCCAAAAAAGAGGCTGCTAATAATATAAAAGAAGAAAAGAAAGAAAGTGATTCTAATGAAGAATCAGAAAAAAAATAAAATAATTTAAAATTTTCTTCTTATATTAAAATTTTTACATTATATTGGTATTATGGAATTCAAAATAGAAAAAAAAGATAAATATACCTTAGTCAAGGTATTAGAAGAAAAACTTGACACTCATATTGCCCCTACATTAAAATCTGAGCTTGTCATAATTTCCGGCAATAATGAAAAAAATATCGTGCTTGATCTTGAAGAAGTGCGCTATTGTGACTCATCCGGATTAAGTGCTATTTTGGTAGCTAACAGGCTTTGCAGAAATGTAAATGGTATCTTTGTTCTTACCGGACTGAATGAAGCTGTTGAACGCTTGATTACAATTTCTCAGCTCGATACTGTTTTAAACATTACGGATTCTGTAGAAGAAGCTGAAAATTTCATCAATGAAAACGACGAAGACAATAGCTAATTTATAAATCACTGGCATTACTGTGTCCTTTATTTTTAATACCTTAGGAAGTAGTTCTGCACTACCAACCTCAACAAGATATCCAGCCGCTCATGTACTCAATGTAGATGAGCGGTTTTTTTTAATTGATTGTGGAGAAGCAGCGCAAATTCAATTGCGTAAATACAAAATAAAATTTGGTCAGATTAATCATATTTTCATATCTCACCTGCATGGCGACCACGTTTTAGGTTTGCCCGGACTTCTTTCAAGTTACAGCCTGCTTGGAAGAAAAAAAGAAATACATATTTATGCATTCAAAGAAATACAACAATTCATATCATGCTTTTCGGGATTAATCGGGAATCAACTGCCCTTTAAAGTCATTGTTCACAATTTAAACACTTCAGCACCAGAGACAATATACGAAGACAATAAATTAACTGTCAAAAGTTTTCCGCTTAAACATAGCACGAATACATGCGGATTCTTATTTAAAGAAAAACCAAGAGAACGAAATATAATAAAACATTATATAGACAACTACAACATTTCTATCAAAGAAATACTCAATATCAAAGCGGGTGCAGATTACAAAACAGATGAGGGGGCTATAATCAAAAACAAAGAGATCACTTTACCCCCTTATAAATCCAGGTCATTTGCATATTGTTCCGATACTTCCTATACTGAAAGCATTATACCAATCATTGAGCATGTTGATTTATTATACCATGAAGCAACATTTGGAAAAGAAAATAAAACCCTTGCCCGGGAAACATTGCATTCTACTGCTTCTGATGCTGCGTTAACAGCAAAAAAAGCAAACGTTAATACATTGGTGATCGGTCATTTTTCAGCAAGACACAGAGAAATATCTCATATATTGGATGAAGCACAAGAAATATTCCCAAACACACATGCTGCATACGAAGGAGCTGCATTTGAAGTAAAACAGGAAAGGGAAAAAGAATAAAAAACTCAAAATATCAAATAGTAACACACATGAGCACGTTTTTTAAACAAAGTCATAAGAGTATAAAATGAGTGCAAAGCATTCTTCTTCTTACTTCATAAAATATATGACATTTAAAAAATGAGCACATAACAAATTTTTTTACAAATGAATGAAAAACTAATCATCATTGATTTTGGTTCACAGTATACACAATTAATTGCTCGAAGAATCAGAGAATTAAATGTATACTGTGAAATTTTTCCATTTAACAACATCCCTGATATTGATAAAACAACAAAAGGCATTATTTTATCAGGAAGTCCTTATTCTGTCAATGACCCCGATGCACCGAATATTGACACAAACCAATTCAAAGGAATTGCCCCTGTTCTGGGAATTTGTTATGGAGCACAACTCATGGTTAAAAATACAGGAGGAAAAGTTATTCCTCACAAACACAGAGAATATGGAAGAGCATTATTATCATCTGTTGACAAAGATAATGATTTACTCAAAGGAATAGCACCAGGATCTCAGGTTTGGATGTCTCATGGCGACACCATCACAACATTACCTCCACATTTTAAACTCATAGCAAGTACAGAAAATATTAAAACAGGGGCCTTTGTAAATGAGACCGAAAAAATATATGGCATTCAATTTCATCCAGAAGTCTACCATACAACAGAGGGTAAAAAATTATTAAAAAATTTCACACTGGATATTTGTAAATGCAAACAAGATTGGACACCAGAAGTATTTGTTGAAAACACTGTAGCAGAACTCAAAAAACAACTTGCAGACGATAAAGTAATTTTAGGCCTCTCAGGAGGAGTTGACTCATCTGTAGCTGCGGTTTTATTGCATCAGGCCATAGGAAAAAACCTGACATGTATATTTATTGATAACGGATTGCTTCGAAAAAACGAATTTCAAAAAGTACTGGATTCTTACAAAAAAATCGGTTTAAATATAATTGGTGTTGATGCACATGATGTATTTCTCGAAAATTTAGAAGGAATCATTGATCCAGAAGAAAAACGAAAAAGCATTGGCCGGGATTTTATTGACGTATTTGATAAAGAAGCACACAAAATAAAAAATGTTAAGTGGCTGGCACAAGGCACTATTTATCCTGATGTTATTGAATCTGTTTCTGTAAACGGGCCGTCTGCAACTATCAAATCACATCATAATGTTGGAGGACTTCCCGAAAAAATGAATCTCAAAGTAGTAGAACCGCTGAATGCTTTATTTAAAGATGAAGTCAGAAAAGTAGGCGCAACACTACAAATACCGGACACTATTCTGAAACGGCACCCGTTCCCCGGTCCGGGACTTGGAATTCGAATTATCGGAGAAGTCACTCCCGAACGAGTCCATATCTTACAGGAAGTAGATGATATTTTTATTAACGGATTGGTTGAATACGGTCATTACGACCAGGTATGGCAAGCTGCTGCAATACTTCTGCCAATACAATCGGTTGGCGTGATGGGAGATGAAAGAACTTATGAAAATGCAATTGCCTTAAGAGCTGTAACCTCGACTGACGGGATGACCGCAGATTGGTCTCAATTACCCTATGATTTTTTAAGTGCAATATCAAACCGCATCATTAACAAAGTAAAAGGAATTAACAGGGTTGTTTACGACATTAGTTCAAAACCTCCTGCTACAATCGAATGGGAATAAGAATTTAATTAAAAGACTTTTTAAAATTGATTAACAATTTTTGGTCAACTTGAATGATTTTTTATAAAAAAAAGTATATATTCGCAGTGAATAAAATAGGTTGAATATTTTTTTGCCGAAGTGGCGGAATTGGTAGACGCGCACGACTCAAACTCGTGTACCTTATGGTGTGTGGGTTCGACTCCCACCTTCGGTACAAATCATACTGCCGGTATAACATCCATCAGCCGTATACAAAATGAAAAATAAATCATTGGTGAATCCGTATGGTAGTAAACAAGCTCAATTTGATCAACGATATCTTGAGATGGCACAGATATGGGCAAAAAATTCTTACTGCAAACGAAGAAAAGTAGGAGCACTAATAGTAAAAGATAAAATGATTATCTCGGACGGCTATAACGGCACCCCATCAGGATTTGAAAACCATTGTGAAGATGAAGAAGGGCTCACAAAACCCTATGTTTTACATGCAGAAGCAAATGCCATTACAAAAGTAGCTAAATCCAATAACAGTAGCGAGGGAGCTACTTTATACATTACTACCTCACCATGTATGGAATGTGCCAAACTTATCATTCAGGCAGGCATTGTAAGGGTGGTTTTTTCCGATTCGTATCATATTGATGATGGAATAAAACTTTTAAAAAGAGCCGGAATAGAAATTATTAGAATGAATATATCAATGAATTCAACACATCATAATGAAAAAGATTAAAAACACACAAACATATATGCCCATATTCCTTGCGTTAATGCTGGCTATAGGCATCTTCATCGGAAAATCCCTGATCCCGGAAAATCAAAAAAATGAACGGTTTTATATCTCACGCTGTAAAAATAAAATTGACAAAGTCTTATCATTAATAGAACACAATTATGTAGACTCGATATCTAAAAACATGCTGGAAGAAACAGCTATTTTCGCTTTATTCGACAGTCTTGACCCCCACTCCACTTACATACCTGCTAAAAAATTAAAAAAGGTTAACGAGCCCTTAAAAGGAGAATTTAGTGGCATTGGAATTCAATTTAATATGATTGATGATACTGTGCGGGTCATTGAAACAATTGCAAACGGGCCATCAGAAAAAGTAGGAATTAAGCCCGGAGATAAAATAGTCAAAATAAATGACACTACAGTGGCAGGGGTCAGCACATCCACAAATACAATCGTTAGCCGGCTTAAAGGCCCTAAAGGGACAACAGTAGAAGTAAGCATAGCACGCAGGGGCATCAAAAAATTAATTGATTTTGAAATCACTCGTGATAACATTCCTCTTGAAAGTGTTGACGTCTCTTATATGATAAACAATTCAATTGGTTATATTAAGCTAAGCAATTTCTCCCGCAAAACCCCTGATGAATTCTATGAAGGAATTAAAATGCTAACAGATTATGGGATGCACAAAATTATTCTCGACCTAAGAGGGAACGGTGGCGGATATATGGGAACTGCCATTCAATTAGCTGATCATTTTTTGAAAGATAAAAAATTAATTGTTTATACAAAAGGAAAATATACCAAACGAAAAAATTACTATGCCACTTCTGCCGGAATACTTCAAAATATAGATGTTGTTGTGCTGATAGATGAATTCAGTGCTTCTGCAAGCGAAATTGTAGCAGGCGCAATACAAGATAATGACAGGGGAACCATTATCGGGAGGCTCTCTTTTGGGAAAGGCCTTGTACAACAACAGATACCACTAGATGATGGGTCTGCCGTAAGACTCACTGTAGCAAGGTATTACACGCCAACAGGGCGTTGCATTCAAAAATCATACAGAAATGGCAAAGTAGATTATTATAATGAACTGACCAGGCGTTACACAAATGGGGATGTATATCACCCCGACAGCATCCATTTTAACGACTCACTTAAATATATCACACCAAAAGGAGATACTGTATATGGAGGTGGGGGAATAATGCCCGACATATATGTCCCGAAAGACACGTCGAATATATCTCCATACATTTCCAACGTGATAAGAAAAGGGTTAATATATAAATTTGCGTTTGATTATGTTGATGATCACCGGGATCAATTAAATAAATTTGATCATTGGAAAGCACTTTTTGAACACCTTGATGACGAAAATGTGTTGTCTCAATTTTTTGATTATACAGCAAACAAAGGAGTAAAATTAAAAACCCAACAAACAAAAGAAGCTAAAAATGACTTAAATGTTGAATTGATCGCTAATATAATCCGGCACATATATGGAAATGAAGGGTATTATCCGGCCATTCAGGAAATAGATAATACGCTGAAAAGAGCCATCAGATTAATGGAAAATAATGATTAACCGCGTTGCAGATACTGGCGGGTGTAATATTTTTCATATTCTTTGTTTAACACATTCTCCATCCATTGCTTATGCGTGAGGTACCAATCAATTGTCAACTCAATTCCTTTTTCAAAAGGAGTTTCGGGTATAAATCCCAATTCCTTTTTAATTTTTGAAGAATCCACTGCATATCTGAAATCATGTCCTGCACGATCTGTGACATATTCAATGAGCTGTAAAGATGTGCCGGGCTTCTTACCCATTTTTGCATCCATTTTTTCACAAATCAATTTAACCAGATCAAGGTTTTTCCATTCATTATCGCCCCCAATATTATATGTATTCAATAAATTTCCGTTATGATAAACAATATCAATTGCTTTTGCATGGTCTTCAACATATAACCAGTCCCGCACATTTTCTCCTTTCCCATAAACCGGTATTGAGCTATTATTTTGGATACTATTAATAATTAAAGGAATAAATTTTTCAGGAAATTGACCAGGCCCGTAATTATTAGAACAGTTTGATATCACTACCGGAAAACCAAATGTGTAACCGTATGACCTCACAAGATGATCGGCAGATGCTTTTGATGCAGAATACGGACTTCGTGGGTTATATGGGCTGTCTTCCCTGAAATAGCCTTTATCGCCCAGGCTGCCATAAACTTCGTCTGTTGAAATATGATAAAATCGTTTATCTTCTAAATTCGTTTTCCAATGTGCACGGGCCGCTTCAAGTAAATTGGTTGTTCCTATTACATTGGTATTAATAAATAATAATGGCCCGAAAATAGAACGGTCTACATGCGATTCTGCAGCCAAATGAATAATACCATCTATATGATGCTGATTAAAAAATTGATTAAGAAAATTCAAATCATTGATATCTCCCTTAACAAAGTGGTAATTTGAGCAACCTTCTATATCTTTAAGATTCTCCAAATTACCGGCATAGGTAAGAGCATCCAGATTGAAAATAGTATACTGAGGATAATGGGTTACAAAACGCCGAACAACATGCGAACCAATAAACCCCGCTCCTCCTGTAATTAAAATTGTTTTGTCCATCCCTTATTATTTGTGGTTGTCACGATAATTCTTTTCCCATTCCCAGGCCGAACTCAATGTTTCTTCAAGAGGCTTTTGCGCGCACCATCCTAATTCATTATTTGCATAAGTAGTATCGGCAAATACCTGTTCAACATCTCCCGGACGACGGCCGGCAATTTCATAATTTAATTGTTGCCCTGTGGCTTTTTCAAATGATTTAATTATTTCCAATACCGAAATACCCTTGCCCGTACCCAGATTAAATACTTCAAATGGTTTTTTATGGTTATTTTCAAGTAAACGCTTAATTGCAATAACATGGGCCCTCGACAAATCCACAACATCAATATAATCTCTAATGCAAGAGCCATCAGGAGTATTGTAATCATCGCCAAAAACCATCAGCTTTTCTCTTATTCCGTAAGCTGTTTGTGTGATGAATGGGACCAGGTTATCAGGCACACCAAGCGGAAGTTCTCCTATATGTGTAGATGGATGCGCACCGATTGGATTAAAATATCGTAACGTAATAGCCTTATAATCTTTGTTTGTAAATAAAAAATCTTCAATGACTTCTTCGGATATTCTTTTGGTATTGCCATAAGGAGAATTAGGCCGCTTCACAGGGGCTTTTTCAGTTACCGGTAATTGGTCAGGTTCTCCATACACTGTACACGATGAAGAAAAAACAAAATTTTTAATACAGTGTTCGGGCATGCATTCCAATAAGTTCATCAGTGAGTTTAAATTATTTCTGTAATATTTAAGAGGATGATTTACAGACTCGCCAACCGATTTAAATGCTGCAAAATGGATAATCGCTTCAATGTCAGAGTAATTGTTGAAAAATTCAATAACTTTATCTCTGTCACATAAATCAAATTTTTCAAATGCAGGCCGCACCCCTGTTATCTGTTGAATACCATCTAACGTTTCAATTTGAGAATTAGATAGGTTATCAAGCACCACCACTTCATACCCTTCATTGATTAACTCAACAACAGTGTGGGACCCAATATATCCCATTCCTCCGGTGACTAATATTTTTGTTGCCATAATATATTTCGTTTAATGGTTTATAGGCTCCAATAATTCATTTGTTTAATTTTACCGCTGTAAATCCCTTTTATATCTACAAAAATGCATTTTTCCGATGCATATGACAAAAAGAAATCTTCCTCCAGTTCACTATACTCATCATGATTTACAGCTAATATAATTGAGTCATAATCATCTCCAGGTTCCTCAATAAGGCCAATGCCATATTCATTTTGCATTTCTTCAGATGAGGCCTTTGGATCAATAACATCAACGTGTACACCATATGATTTTAACTCATTAACCACATCAACAACCTTGGAATTTCTGATATCACTCACATTTTCTTTGAATGTAATGCCCATGATAAGAATTCTTGATGATTGAATGTTTTTGCCTAATGCAATGATTTTTTTCACGATCTGCTTGGCGATATAACCTCCCATAGAATCATTAATGAATCTTCCTGCATTAATAATTTGTGCATGATATCCAAGTTGTTCAGATTTATATGAAAGATAATATGGATCAACGCCAATACAGTGTCCTCCAACCAAACCGGGTGTAAACCTTAAAAAATTCCATTTGGTACTTGCGGCTTCCAAAACCTCATAAGTATTTATGTCAAGGCGATTAAATATAATAGAAAGCTCGTTCATAAAAGCAATATTTATATCCCTTTGGGTATTTTCAATAACTTTGGCAGCCTCTGCGACTTTAATGTTACTTGCTGAATAAATTCCTGCATCAACCACTAATTCATAGATTTTAGCAATATTCTCAGACGATTCGCTGTCGCATCCTGAAGTAACTTTGGTTATAGTGCGAAGAGTATGTTTTTTATCTCCCGGATTGATCCTTTCCGGTGAATATCCCACTTTAAAATCATTTTTATATTTCAATCCACTTTCCTGCTCCAGCACCGGCACACAATCTTCTTCGGTGCACCCCGGATAAACAGTAGATTCATAAATAACATAATCTCCTTTTTTTAATACTTTTCCAACTGTTTCGGTTGCTTTTAACAGCGGATTAATGTCCGGTAAGTTATGATCATTCACAGGTGTGGGCACAGCTACAATATATACACGTGCTTCTTTAATATCTTCAAACTTATCAGTAAAAAGAATATCGCTGCCTTCAAATGCTGTAGAATCCAATTCATTATTGGGGTCAACCTGTTTATTCAATAGTTTGATATTTTCATTTTTAATATCAAATCCAATGGTCGAAACTTTTTTAGAAAATTCAAGGGCAATGGGTAATCCGACATATCCCAGCCCAATAATAGCGATTTTTGCTTTTTTGTTCAGTACATCTTGATACATGGTGATCATTAAATATTTAGTTATAATTTTTCACAAAAAGGATGATAGGTGCCTTTCAATCCAACAGGTTCAGCATTACGTATTGTAAAAACAGTTTCAATAGATCTTCGGGTATCTTCAAGGGAAAAACCATTTCCTTTAAATATTTCTTTATACAGTTCTGTATGCAAATCTGTAAACCCACTACTAAATTCAATTTCTTTTCCGTCTATTTGAATAGAACGGTATGTGCGCTGATTTTGCTGTTTTATATGATCAGGCAATGTTTTATAATCGAGGCTTAAAAACCAACGGATCCGTGCTTTTTTTAATCTAAGATAACCAGCTGCAACATCTGTTTTAGAAACATGAATAACATTTTCTTCAATATCACCAAATATCCATGTCAGCATATCAAAAAAATGTACTCCTATGTTGGTAGCTATGCCACCGGATTTGTTAACACTTCCTTTCCAGGAAATATAATACCAGTTACCACGGCTTGTGATATAAGTAAGGTCTATATCATAAATTTTATCTTGCGGCCCGTTGTCAATTTGTTCTTTTAATGCTTTAATGCTCGGATGTAGTCTTAATTGAAGAACAATATTCACTTTTCGTTTTGTTTCTTTTTCAAATTCTTGCAGAGCATCAATATTCCATGGATTTAATACAACCGGTTTTTCACAAATCGCATCGGCCTTATTTCGGAGTGCAAATCGTATATGTGAATCATGCAGATAATTAGGAGAACAAATGCTCACATAATCAACCTGGGTTCCTTGTCGTTTTAATTTATCAATATGACGGTCAAATCGTTCAAATTCGACAAAAAAATCCGAATCAGGGAAATACGAGTCTATGACTCCGACACTATCTGAAACATCGAGTGAGGCGACTAAATTATTCCCCGTATCTTTTATTGCTTTTAAATGCCGGTTGGCTATGTATCCGCCTACACCGATTAAAGCAAAATTGTATTGTTTGTTCTTCATGTATCTAAAATTGGAAAATTTTAATGCAAATTTAATCAATTATTCTGGTCACCTGTTGTTCTTTCAATAAATATTTCTCTTTGCTTTCAGGGCATATAGCAATACCTTTATGATCAAAATGAAGCCGGTGACCAAATATACTCATCCAACCAATCTGTTTGGCCGGATTACCAACTACTAAGGCATACGGTTTCACATCTTTTGTTACAACAGCACCTGCGCCAACAAAAGCATATTTGCCAAGCGTATGTCCACAAATAATTGTTGCATTTGCTCCTATAGAAGCCCCTTGTTTAACGATTGTTTGCTGATATTGGTCTCTTCTAATAATAGCACTTCGGGGGTTGGTAATATTTGTAAATACCATAGAAGGGCCTAAAAACACATCATCTTCACATATTACTCCTGTGTAAATAGAGACATTATTTTGAACCTTTACATTGTTTTTTAAAACCACTCCGGGAGATACCACAACATTTTGCCCGATATTACAGGATTCGCCAATTATACAATCAGTCATAATATGAGAAAAATGCCAAATCTTTGTATCAGCACCTATTTCACATCCTTCATCAATAACAGCAGTTTCATGTGCAAAATATTTGTTTTCCATAATATTTATTTTTTCTGTTGTAAGGGGCATTGAAATCATTACCCAATTAAGGAATTATTTATACGCTTTCTTCAAAAAAATTTGAAATTTTTTCACAGATATATTTCTGTTGGTCTTTTTGCAGCTCGGTATGCATTGGCAATGATAGTATATGATTGGCCATATATTCAGAAACAGGGAAATCACCAATCTCATAATTTAAATAATAATATGCTTCCTGCATATGAAAAGGAATGGGATAATAAATCATTGAAGGAATATGATATTTCTTAAGATAATCTTTTAATTCATCCCGGTTTTCAGATTTTGTTACTATACTGTACTGATTAAAGGTATGAACAGCATTATTTGCAGTAACCGGTATTTGAATATGAGAATTATCATTCAGCAATTGATTATAATATGATGCAGCTTCTTGCCTGGCATTCAGGTGACGGTCTAAATAATTTAATTTGGTGTTTAATATAGCTGCCTGAAGTGTATCAAGCCTTGAATTAAGACCAATACGTTGCGCAAAATATTTGCGGCTTGAACCATGGTTAATAATACAGCGAATTTCTTTTTCTAATTCTCCATCGCTGGTAAACAGGGCTCCTCCATCACCAAAGCATCCAAGATTTTTTGATGGAAAAAAGGATGTACATCCAATATGCCCAATAGTTCCGGCATATTTTTCTTCTCCATCCGGTAATTTATATTTGGCAGATAATGCTTGAGCAGCATCTTCTATCACCCAAAGATCATATTTTTGAGAAATCCTCATAATTTCTCCCATATCAGCACATTGTCCAAATAAATGCACAGGTATAATAGCTTTGGTTTTAGAAGTAATTTTATGTTCTAAATCGGAGGTGTCAATATTGAATGTATCATCTCTGATATCGCAAAGCACAGGTTTACCACCCAATAACGCAATGACTTCGATAGTTGCTGCAAACGAAAAAGCGGGTGTAATCACCTCGTCTCCTGGTTTCAAACCAATTGCCATGAGGGCTACTTGCAATGCATCTGTACCATTTCCACAACCTATTGCATAAGGTACATTGAATTTTTCTGCTATTTTTTTCTGAAATGTTTTTACTTCGGGCCCGTTTATAAAAGCGCTTGACCTGATCACCTGTTCAATAGCCTGATCAATTTCTTCTTTAATTGCAAAGTGTTGACGATATAAGTCAACCATTTTAATGTCATCCATGTTATAATTTTTTTACGAAAATAAACAATTTACGTAAGGTAAAATGAAAACAATACATGTTTTTGTATTTTTAATCACATTTATCAAATATTTATTCTCCTATTTTATTAACTTCGTTGAATTAGTCTTTGCACTCCCACTTCATGCAGTGTACACAAATATTTAAGTGCCGATCCCCTTTTTTAGTCTCTCTATAAATTTGAAGGGGAAACCTGTACATAATAATATTTTTTAATTTTGTCCCGGCAAATAAATCAAACCTATGTCTATAGAAAAACTGATAAAACTTTTATTACTTGAAAAGAAAAGTATAATTATTCCAGAAATTGGAGAGCTGGTAACAATATATCAACCTGCAAAAAAAAATAATGCCAAGCAAACAATATCTCCTCCTTCTCAAAGTATTGAATTCAGGAATAATATAACGAAAGATTTTAATGAGGAACTCACTTATGCCATTGCTCAATACATGAAAATAAATCAGGAGAAAGCAGGTTATTTATTAAAAGAATACATCAGCGATATCAAAAAACGATTAGAAAAAAAAGAACAGGTTAAAATAAATGATTTGGGATATTTTTTTGTAAATGATAATAATCAATTAGAGTTTAAAGATAAGGGCCATGACAATCTTTTTTTTGAAACATTTGGTATGGAGCCGATCAAATATACTTCCAAACCTAAATCAGGACAAACAACACAACACAATAAAAACAGAAATAAAATGACTTCAAAAAAAACACATCCGGAAAAAAATAACACAACAAATAATAAAATTTGGATTCCGATAGTCGTTTCAGTTATTATTATTGTTCTTGTTATTATTTTTTATAATCAGCATGAAGTTAAAAAAATGAAAGATGTTTCTTTCTATCCTACAGAAGAGCCGGATAAGAAAATCAGAAAATCTGATTCTAGAAAGATAAATAACAAAGAAAACCTGAACGAATTAAAAGCAGAGAAAAAAAAGGCCAATGATAACGAAAAAGCTAAATCGGAAGAATATATTGAACAACAGTTAAAGGAGAAAGCTAAAAAAGAAAATGCCCTTAAATTACAAGCGCAAATGGCTAAAAAAGATTCTCTTGATAACCAATCTCAAAGTAAATTTTTTCTTGTTGCAGGTAGTTTTAATGAATATCAAAACGCCTGGGAATACAAAGAAAAACTTGAAGAAAAAGGATATCAGCCAAAAATATTAGATGATGTTAAAGACAATAACAATTACTACAGGGTTTATATCGGATCATTTTCTAAAAAAGAGAATGCGATGGATAAACTAAATCAACTTCGTCAACAACAAAATGACGATTTTGTCTGGTTACTTACAAAATAAAGGTACTACCCTTATTTTAGTGGTTGAATATTTATGAGTTCAGTATAAAAGTATAAAGTTTTAAAGTTTAAAGTATTATTTATCTAATATACAGCAAGTTATTAAAATATCGCAAAATCCGATAATAGCCTAAATATCATCCAATTAACTTTATAAACTTTCAACTTTCAATCTTTTTAAACTACACTCAACTATATTTCAACTATATATAAACAAATTGCAAGTTACCATTAAATTCGTGGTAGAACCAAAATAAATAAACGAACAGGTAATGAATCAAATCATTAATCATTATAATATTCAAATTCCCGTGTTGTAATTCTAACAGGTTTTTTATTCATGAATTCTATACGCTTAATCCAGTTATTGTGCTCATCTTCTTCAGCATATATATATGTTGATTTATAAATCAAATCTTTTCCACTTTTTGTTTTCTCAACCAAGAGTCCATTATCATTATATTTGTATGTATACTTTGTAACTACTTTATCTTCTTTGTTGTAATTTTTCTTTTCAACTATTTTGCCTTCATTATCATAGTCAAATGTAACCCTGCTTAATAGAGTTGTTGCAGGATTATAGCGACTTTCTTCAATTATTTTATTGTCTTCGTTATATCTGAATTCATATTTATAGCCAAGGCTGTCATTACCATAATAAAGTTTCTCAATCACTTTATTTCCTTGTTGATCATATTCATAAATATATTTTGAACTTAAATTGCCATTTTCATTGTATATCTCTTTACCTATCAGTCTGTCGTTTGCATCATACTCAAATACATATTGTGTATTTATCTCACCACTTGAACCGCATATTAATTTTTCCTGTTTTTGGCCCTGATCGTTATAATTTATTTTGTATTGTGATACCATTTCACCATTAGGATAATACATTTCCTGGGACACAAGTTTTCCATCATCATTGTATTCATAAATATATTTATAACTTAAATTTTCGTCTGAATCATAAATGTTCTTTTTTATTAAATCTCCATTATTATTGTATTCAAAAACATATCTGTAACTCAAGCTATCGTTTGAATAAAAAAGATTCTGTTCAAGTTTTTTCCCCTCTTTATCAAATTTAGTGAGATAATTATCATAAAAACTTCCTATTCTTCTTCCTTTTTCAACCCCTCCATCTTCCTCTAAAACAGCCTCATATGTTTTTTCCCTGATGGTTTTAACATCGCCATGAAATTTTCCTGTATCTTTTTGCTTTTTTTCTTTACATGACATTGTAAAGAAAAATAAACCAATCGAAAGAATTATCGCTATTTTTTTCATCTGTTTATTTTTTAATTTTTAATGGTCATATGGAGCTCGCCATGAGTTTAATTTGTAGACTTTGTGTGATCAAAATAGATTTTAAATAATCATGCGGGTGTGTGTCAAAAAATTTTGTCATGGCTCGGTTCATAATTTTAAAATCTTTTATTTAAGCAAATATAATTAAATTTATAAAAAAAAGAAATTTTTTTTGGTCTTTTATTAAGCAAAAAACCATGTATGTGAAAAAGTTAACAAGAATATGCAGTAAAAATTATCAGCCTCTATAATTTTATGCATTATATTTGGTTTATTTTGTATTGTTGGTACTACTGCAATTTTTGTGGAAATAGTGTTTATTTTTGAATTCAGAATAAGGATTTAATTGTATGGAAGAAATCACATCAATTCGTTTTGTCGGTATACAAAATAAGTGAGTAAACTAATTGAAGCCTATTATGAAGCGATTCTAACTTCTAACTTCTAACTTCTAACTTCTAAATACTCAAGATATGGCTTCCACTAAATATGCAGTAAAACCGTATTGTTTAATAATAAAATATTATGAATAACACAAAGCATCAATCAAATAGCAAGACAATATTCATTTATTTTACAATAAGTTGTATTGGCCTGATTTTATACAGCCAGGCAATAAGTTTTGGATTTGTCCGGGACGATACTTTTCACTTATTGAACAATCCATATTTGCAAACCCTGTCATTCTCCAACATTAAACAATTTTGGGCTGATTCTTACTGGCGTCTGTATATCCCTGTGACGTATACTACATGGGCTATTCTAAAACCGATAGGGAGTTTGTTTGCAAACGAACAAGCATTGTTTAATTCCAATGCATATCATCTTTTAAATATCTTAATTCATATACTGAATGGGATACTTGTTTACAGGCTATTGCTACTGATTGTTAAAAACAAGCAGGCATCTTTCATTGGTGCTTTATTATTCCTTCTCCACCCTATACAAATTGAGAGTGTGGCATGGATTTCAGAATTAAGAGGTGTGTTGAGTACATTTTGGGGTCTTCTTTTCCTTCTTTTACACATACGGATTAAAATAAAACCGACTTATCGTAAACGAATTCATTTTTCCATCTTTCAATACATTTTTTTATTATTAGCTGTTACTTCAAAGCCCACAGCAATTGCTTTTCCTGTTATAGCATTCATATTTGACTTCTTATATTTTAAAAAGCCATTAAAATCAAGCATTTATTCTTTTCTTCCTTCATTAATCGTTATCATTCCTGTTTCCATCATTACAATCCTTGTTCAACCCGGTGATGAACAAAGTAATATCACATCTCCTTTGTGGATGCGGCCTTTTATATTATCTGACAGCATCAACTTTTACATACAAAAAATTCTATGGCCACATCCTTTGGCCACTTCTTATGGGAGGACTAATAGCATTCTCGTTAATCAATGGTGGTTTTATTTAACCCCTCTCATCCCACTTTCTATTCTCTTTCTCTCGATAAAAAAATACCACAGGCACCCGCTCCTGTTAATTTCTTTTTTAATTTTTATCATAAGCTTTTTACCTGTTTCCGGGATAGTAAGACATGCATATCAATCATGGTCTAATGTAGCAGACCGTTTTGTTTATTTCTCCATTTTCGGATTTTCTGTTTTATTAGCTTATGGACTTTCATTACAGAAAATACATAAGTATTTGTTTTATCCTTCCATTCTGTTGATGATTGCATATTTTTTATATGGAAAATTTTATCAAATCCCCATATGGGAAAACAGTATAACTCTTTGGACGCATAATATAAAATATTTCCCGGAAGAGCCCAGGTCTTATCTCTGTCTGGCTGATAAATATGCCGAACAAGATAAAACAAAAAAAGCCATTGATTTATATACAAAAGGATTGGATATAAAAAAAGATGCAGCTGGTTATAACAGCAGGGGAAATGCTTATGCAGCTCTCGGAAAATTCACAAAAGCACTTCATGATTACAATAAATCCATATCATTAGACAATAAAAATGCAAATACATACAATAACAGAGGGATTCTTTACTATAAAAACAAGCTATTCAATAAAGCCAAACACGATTTATTCAAATGCATTAAGCTGGCACCAAATGATTACAGGCCTTATTTAAATCTTGGCAACTGTTATCTTAAACAAAACAATCCCGATAGTGCACTTTGGGCGTATCAGATTGGAAAAGAACGCAATCCAAACAATGCAGTACTTTACTATAACATCGGAAAAATATATCATCAACACAACAACCCCTCACAAGCTTTGATCTATTTTAATAAAGCTGCTTCATTGAGTCCCGAATTAAAAGAAGCATATTTTTATTCGGCATTGATTCATTTCAAGCAAAGAAATTATAAAGAAGTCATCATACGTTTATCGAAATACTTAGCCTTTGACCCGGATCATAAAAACGCTTATGTAAACAGGGCCAAAGCATATTTTTTTACAGGCAATTATCAACTGGCATACCAGGATCTGATGCATGCCGGTAAACTGAATGCAAAAATTGACAAAAACTTTTTAAATGCTGTATTGAGTAAGCTCAGGTAATCATATCTTTTAGGTTCTAAATAGTGTATGTCAATAATGTCCGCCAACTTCGTTACGCTTGCCCCAAAATTGCTTATTTAAATGCAGGTGCTTATTTTTATATAAAAAAACTTTTTTATATTTCTATTTTATTATATTTGTAAATCAAACAATGATGTAATCTGACAGAAATACTTATTTTATGGAACCATTACATATAAAACCAACGGCTGATACACCAGAGGTTAATTTTAATGTTGAAGAGAAAAAGTTCGAAATTTCAGGTCAATGTTTCCCGGAAAATGCAGCAGCTTTTTTTGAGCCAATCATGAAATGGATTGAAAAATATTTACAAGACCCTCTTGATAATACCATCATTGAATTAAAATTTGATTATTTAAATACCGCATCATCCAAATTGGTTACTGAAATGATTTATTTGTTAACAAAGCTATTTGACCAAAGAAAAAATCTTGAAATAAAATGGTATTACGAAGACAAGGACATGGACATCAACAATTTGGGTAAAGATATTTCATTTGCAACAGCTATGGATATGGAATTCATTGAGATACCTACCGATGAAGACGAAAATTTTTAACGTTAATCAACAGAAACATATTTTTTATCCTGGCTGCTTTCTTTCGCTTTTTCTATAATACGCATAACATTCAATGCTTCATAAGGGGATACATCAAGGCTGGCATGATTTCTTATTGCATCATATATATTTGAATAATAAAATAAATAATTCCCGGGCACTGTTTCAATCTTGCCTTTAAAATGCATGTTGTTCAAGTGTGTATTCAATAAACCCCAATTTTTTTCTGGTTCTTTACCCCACCCCTCTTCATCAGGGTAGTGTCCATTTTTCAGTCTTTCTTCCTGTAGATCGTATCCAAATTTCAAAAAAGAACCTTCTGTTCCATGTATGATAAAACGGGGGCCTCGTTCCCTCACAAGGTAGCTGCTTTTTAATGTGACTTTAAAATTGGTATAATCTAAAATTATTTCGTAATAATCATTTACATATACATGATCTCTTAATTGCCGTAAATCGGCAAGCATATAAGAAGGCATTCCGAACAATACCAGTGCCTGGTCAATTAAATGGGAACCTAAATTATACAATGAACCGGACAACTGATCTTTCCAGTTTCCCTTGCGGATTTCTTTCCTGTAACGGTCAAAATGAGACTCAAACATGACCAGTCTGCCTACCAATTGTTGTTCAATTACCTGCTGAACGGTTAAAAAATCACTATCCCACCTTCTGTTTTGAAATGAGCTCAATACAAGTCCCTGCTTTTCTGCAATTGCAATCAATTCTTCTGCTTCTTCTACAGTTTGTGTAAATGGCTTCTCAATAACCACATGTTTACCTGCTAATAAAGCCATTTTGGCATATTCATGATGTGTATCGTCCGGTGTATTCACAATTATCAATTCAATCCCCTTGTCCTGAAGAATTTCATTGTACTCACGGGAAATTTTCACATAAGGGTACCTTTGAATAGAAAGATTTTTGGAACGCTCCCATACAGTTTTCATCGAAAAGCCTGGATGAACATGCAGTATTGGAGCATGAAATACACGTCCTGACATTCCGTAAGATAAAACAGCGGTTGGGATGGGATTGTTCATAATCAATAAAAAATTAGGTTTTACTGCATATTTAGTGGAAGCCATATCCTGAGTATTCAGAATTCAGTATTCAGAATCGCTTTATAATAGGCTTCAATTAATTTACTCATGCGTCCTGTCATGTTCTTTAATCTTTTCCATAATCCGTTCTTCAGCACTGTCATACATATCTTTGATGAATTCATCATTAAAATTATAGATTCGTTCTTCAAAGTTCATTTTGTCAACTCTGCTAAAAAGCATCTCATCTGCTGTAGCAATATCCTTGCCATAAATATGATACGAGTCAGCATGCCAGTTCAATCTTGCCAAACGCACTTCCTTGCCGCTTCTTTTGGCAATTTCCGAAGCAATGATTTCTTTATTGAACATAATAAATCCAAACATATTCATAAAATTTGCCCCCCATGCGTCATTACTTCTAAAACGCACATTGCAATTAAGCCACTGAATGCCTTTTTCATCTTCGATAAGCCTGTACCATAATGATTGTAAGCAGGGAGGATCATAACATTCTGTATCCAGATTAGGCATCCAGGTGATCATTTGAGCCTGTCTTGTAAACGGTTGTTTAACAAGCTTTTCAATTACATTTTCTATTTGGTTCACCCTAAAATGACCTGTTTCAACAGATTTACCGTCTTGTATTTCTTTCCAAACACCATATTTTGCAAGCCTTCCGTGGTATGTATATTCCCAGCGTGTATCATCCGGGTCATTGATGTTTTTCACCCAGTGGTCTTTATATCCTTTAAGTTCAAGAACATATTCTTTTAATTCATCAATACCTCCGGGAAATGCCATATGTATCATCGGATCGCTTTCAGGTTCAAGGATCGTAATATTCATCGTACAATCAATACTTTGCGGATCACCTGGATGGTCATACTGGGTTTTAAAACGGGTTCCATTTTGATAAAGATTCAACAGTGCATTCTCGTATGCCTGTGCTAATGATTTTCCTTCTGAAAAGAGAATGGGAATATTTTTCATAAGTATTATTTTTTATATTTTAACAATATTCTCTAAAATATTATTTATTTTGTACATAAAAGATTGGATTATCATGATCGATAACTAGGTTTGAGCAACACCTAAAAGCGCAACTTACTGAAATACATGAGTAATTTTAGGACAAGTGTAACGAAACCAGCGGACAAAAGAAATAAACTATTTACACCAGTCCTGCAAATCCCATGAATGCCATTGCCAAAATACCTCCAACAACAAACGCTATGGGAACTCCTCTCATGCCTTTGGGAACCTTCACCATCTCTAAATGTTGGCGAATTCCGGCAAATAATACCAGTGCCAATCCAAATCCTAAAGCATTGGCAAATGCAAAGAGTACACTCTGAATAAGATTCAAGTCCTTTTGTACGGCCAAAAGGGCCACCCCCATAATGGCACAATTCGTTGTTATCAAAGGGAGAAAAATGCCCAATGCCTGATATAATGGAGGGCTTACCTTTTTCAATACGATTTCTACCAATTGCACCAGCGAGGCAATGATTAAGATAAAAGATACGGTCTGTAAAAACTTCAGGTTAAAAGGGTCTAAAATGAGGTGTTGAATTAAATAAGTAATGGTAGTAGCCAAAACCATTACAAATATCACCGCGCCTGTCATTCCAACCGAAGTCTCCAGTTTATTAGAGACTCCGATAAACGGACACAGTCCTAAAAACTGGTTCAATACAATATTATGTACAAAAATCGCAGAGATAATAATAATCAGGTATTCCATAATGATCAACTATTAATGGTTATTATTTTTTCAATTTATTGGTAATTGCAATAAGGTATCCAATAGCAATGAATGCACCTGGTGCGAGAACAAACAATATGATTCCGTTCCCGGTGATGAATTTATACCCCAGAAACGAACCACCTCCAAGCAATTCACGAACAGCTCCTAAAACAAAAAGCGCCATCGTAAAGCCAAGCCCCATTCCCAGTCCGTCTATAAACGATGACCAGATATTATTTTTGGAAGCAAATGCTTCTGCACGGCCAAGTACCAGGCAATTCACAACAATAAGGGGAATGAATATCCCCAGTGCCTTGAAAAGATCGGGAAGGTAGGCTTGCATTACCAACTCAACAATGGTCACAAACGAAGCAATGATGACAATAAATGAGGGTATTCGAACTTTTGCAGGAATACCTTTTTTAACAATGGATACTACAATGTTCGACATGACAAGTACAAAAGTGGTCGCAAGTCCCATTCCCAGTCCGTTTTCGGCTGAAGTGGTTACCGCGAGTGTAGGACAAAGGCCCAGGTATAATGTAAATACAGCATTCTCCCTTAAAAATCCTTTTGTAAAATTTTTCCACTGGCTCATAAGCTAATCCTTTTTTCTGTATAAATTGATTTAATCATATGACATGATCCGAATTTATTTGTTGTTTATTTTTTTTAAGCATTTCCATGCTTTTCTCATGGCATCGCAATAAGCTCTTGAACTTATTGTTGCTGCTGTAATTGCATCTACTTCTCCTCCATCTTTTTTTACTGTCATATTAAATTTTGATGGATCTTTTCCGAAAAACTGGTTCGGAAAATCGGATTTACTCTGTTCAATTTTATCACCTAAACCGGGAGTTTCTGCGTGATGAACCACAACAATATTGTGTATGGTGCCATCAGGTAAAAAGCCGGCCATCAGCCTGATCAAACCGCTAAATCCTTTATCTGTAGATGTTAAAACAGCCATCCCTACAAGTTCTCCATTTTGTTTCGCCGGGTAAACCGTAAGGGTATCTTTGCCAATCCCAACGTTTGTGGCTTCTTCAAACGGATTATTAGAAAATTCCGGAACCACTTCTTTAATGGCTGTCAATTTCTTTTCGAGTTTGGCTTGTGCAATAGGTTTTTCCGTCACTTTATAAATATATCCTAATGCAAGAGAGGCACTAAATGCAACAAGCAAAAGTGTTAGCACCATTCGGTAAAAATCTTTTATTTTATTTGCCATATCACTATATTTTTACGATTTGGTTTTATTTTTTCCATATTGTCTTGGTTTAATATACCTGTCCATCAGCGGCACAAGTGCATTCATAAACAGAATGGCAAATTGCACACCTTCCGGATAAGACCCAAACACCCTGATAATCACAGTCAATGCTCCAATTCCAATACCAAAAAGCAGCATCCCTTTGGCAGTCATCGGAGACGTAACATAATCCGTTGCCATAAACACGGCTCCGAGCATAAGTCCTCCGCTTAAAAGGTGAAATACAGGATTCGCATATTGGGTTGGATCAACATACCATAATATTCCTGTAAAAATAAACACAGTAGCCAGTATGGATACAGGGATGTGCCATGAGATAACGCGCTTTACAAGCATATATGCCAGTCCGATAAGCAATGCCACAGCAGCTATCTCTCCTGCTGAACCACCCGTATTTCCTAAAAACAATTGGTAATTTGAAGGAATCTGATTCATTAATTCGGGTATTTTATCGCCACCGGATATTCCTTCCTGCAAAGTACCCAATGGAGTAGGACCGGTAATCGCGTCAATATATTTCTGGGAGAAAAAAGGTTTTGGTACCGGCCAACTGGTCATTTGGGCAGGAAAAGAAATAAATAAAAACACCCTGCCTACCAATGCCGGATTGAATGGATTTTTACCAAGTCCGCCAAATGTCATTTTACCAACACCAATGGCTACAAGGCTTCCGATAATGATGATCCACAAAGGTAAGTTTGCCGGCAGGCAAAACCCCAAAAGCAAGCCGGTAACAACTGCAGAACCGTCTTTAATTGAGCCAGGGGTTTTTACAATATATTTATTGATGAGCCATTCAAACAATAAACAAAATAATACTGATGAAAAAATAACAACAACTGCCCCCATCCCAAAATAAAAAACAGAAATGAATAAAGCCGGCACAAGTGCCAAGATCACCCTGTACATTAATTTCTCGACAGTTGTGTTGTCTTTTACATGGGGCGCCGGAGATACGTGTAATAGTTTGTTTGCCATTTTATTTAGTAGATTTTAGCATTTGACCTGTTTTATTTTTTCCAAGCTTGATATAATCCAACAAAGGTATGTTAGCAGGACATGTATAGCTGCATGAACCACATTCTATACAATCCATTACTTTATTTTTATACAATTCGTCACATGATACCTGCTGAGCTAATTGGTTCAACAGGTATGGCTCCAGGTTCATAGGACATACATTCACACATCTTCCACATCTGATGCAGGTCATACTTTGTTCTCTATGAGACTCATCTTCGGGCAATAATAACACTCCACCGGTTCCTTTTACCACAGGAATATCTGTTCTGTTCAAAGCAATTCCCATCATCGGGCCTCCTGCTATCACTTTTCCTGTATCACCGGGCATTCCGCCACAATACTCAATCAGTTGAGTGATTGGAGTTCCAATGCGAACCATAAAATTGGAAGGTCGTTTAACGTTCTTTCCGGTGACTGTTACCACTCGTTCAAATAAAGGTTTATTCAGTTGAATCGCATCGTATACAGCGCATGTTGTTCCGACATTGAATACAACCACTCCGACATCTATTGGGAGACCGCCTGATGGAACCTCTCTATTTAAAATGGCTTTAATTAATTGTTTTTCACCTCCTTGCGGGTATTTTACTTTCAACGGAACAACTTTAATGGATTCATCAGTTGCTAAATACTTCCTCAACCTCCTGATAGCCATGCCTTTATTGTTCTCTATGCCAATAAATGCCTGTTTTACATTCAGTGCTTTTTTAAGGATGCTTACACCTGCCAATAATTGTTCTGTCTTGTCGAGCATAATTTGAAAATCTGCTGTCAGATAAGGTTCACATTCAGCTCCATTAATAATCAAATACTCTGCTTTTTTACCTTCAGGAATGCTGAGTTTTATGTTTGAAGGAAATGTAGCGCCACCCAATCCAACGATACCTGCTCCTTTTACTTTATCTATGATCTGTTCAGATGATAATTCCGTGTCATGACGGATGTCTTTTTGTTCACTGATTGACTCATCCCACTCATCTCCTTCTACATTAATCTGGATTGCAGGGCGTTTATAACCACTTGAAGTAAAAACATTATCAATTTTTTTAACTGTACCAGAAACTGATGAATGAATATTTGCTGAAACAAACGCACTGGCCTTTGCTATAAGCTGGCCTGCCTTCACTTTATCGCCTTTTTTCACAACAGGTTCTGCGGGAGCTCCTATATGTTGAGACAATGGGATATGAACCTCTTCCGGCAAAGGAAATTGTTCTATGGGCCGGTTGGATGAAATCTTATGTTCTTTAGGATGAACACCTCCTGTTTTAAAAGTTTTCAGCACGTTTTAACCTCCTTTTATTTTCTTATATTTATGTTTTGGATTCATCCGAATCAACTTTTTCTGCCTTTTCTTTACGTGGCGGGAAATGCTCTTCATGAATAGCATTTGTAGGGCATACGGGAACACATTTCCTGCATAATTTACATTTTTCAGGGTCAATGTAAGCCAAATTATTATTTAATGTAATGGCTTCAAAAGGGCATGTTTTCACACATTTTCCACATCCTATGCATGCTACTTTGCAGGCTTTTCTGGCAACAGCTCCTTTTTCTTCATTTACACAACAAATATATACTTTTCTGTCTTTTTTATTTTTCTTTCTTAATTCAATAATGTTTCTAGGGCACGCATCAACACATGCACCACATGCTGTACATTTATCATCTGTCACAACCGGCAGGCCTGTTTCAGGATTGATATAAATGGCATCAAAATTACATGACTCCACACAGTCGCCATAACCCAAACAACCGTTTGGACAATCTGTTTCTCCAACATACAGTGCAGAAGCTACCTGGCATGATTGCACCCCGTCATACAGACTGGTTACGGCCCTGTGTTCAGCCGTTCCATTACATCTAACCACAGCAACCAACGGATTTTGCGCCTCGGCTTCCACGCCCATGATGCCGGCAATATGCTCCATGCATTGATTTCCACCGACAGGACAATAAAAGCCGTTTAAATCTCCTTTTTGAACAATTGCTTCGGCAAAATTCCTGCACCCGGCATAACCACACCCTCCACAATTGGCACCCGGCAATACATCGTCAATAAGATCAATTTTAGGGTCTTCATATACCTTAAATTTCTGCGATGCAAAATACAACACTATGCCGGCCAAAGCTCCAAGCGCACTTAATGATATCACCGAATAAATTATCACTGAATCCATATATGTTCTGTTAAGTATTTATTATGTTTTATAAATATGCATTAATAAAGATTTACCGAAATATTTTTTCAAAAAATACAATGCAATATAATAAGGAACCATCGCCAATAGCGCAATGCCTCCTGCAATTAATTCATTATTTAAAAAGTATGCCCCTGTAAAAAGAGTTATTAAAAAAATAATAAACGGTAAGATATAAGCCCAAAAAACAGCTTTTAACCCCTGGTTCTTTTTGATGGCAATTTTTACATGATTGCCTTTCTCGAATCGCCCGGTAGCATCATCTATTTCGATAATTTTTTCTTTTTTGTCGGATAATGAGCAGGCGGTTTTGGCATGGCAACTGCCGCAAGCTGAATGACTTACGACACCTACCTTTACTTTCCCCGAATCAACCTCTTTTACAATACCCTCATGTTCAATTTCGTAAAAAGAATCCATAAATATATCCTCTCGTTTTCGTTCGCAAAAATAAAATAAATCCGGTTATCTTGTTTAAAAAAATTCAATTGATCGTCTTAACCGGCTGTTTTGATCTTTGAATTTGGGATTTATTTTGAATTTTGTTTTGTGAACTTTGGGTTTTTCAGTGATTCCTGAAAATCTAATTTGTTAAATGTATCAACCACTTCTTAGAATAGAGCCAAATATATTAAACTTTGGTAAAGTAGTTACATAAGAGAGGTAGTCATCAATTATACGGTAATAAGAAAGAATTTACTCTTCATTAGCCCTGACTACTTCAATGATGCCTTTTACCCGCTCAAGTTTTTTCATTAACTGGTTAAGATGCTCGGTGTTGTTGACCAAAAGTTTAATAGTTCCATTGAATTTACCATTATCAGAATCGAATGTTATGGCCCGCATATTCACGCGCAAATCTTTTGATATCACGGATGAAATATTATTTACAATGCCTATCTCATCAATTCCAAATATTTTAATAACTGTTTCATAATAACTTCCGGCTTTTTTTTCTGTCCAACGTGTATTAAGTATGCGGTGCTGGTATTTCGACATTAATTGTTTTGCATTCGGACAATCTTTTCGATGGATTTTGATGCCTTCGGATATGGTTATAAAGCCAAAAATATTATCTCCAAAAATGGGGTTACAACATTTTGCCAATGTGTAATCAACTTTTTCTATTTCATTCTCAATGATTAGAAAATCATCTTTTTTGGCTTCTATTTCAGGATTTGGTTCTATCCTTAGCTCTTTTTCAGTTTCTTGTTGTCTCTTTAACTCATCTTCTTCTCTCTTTTTTTCAACAGCACCGGTTAAAAACTCTTTAAAATCAGCCAGGTTTATTTTACCGGAGGCAATATCATAATACATATCCGATGATTTCTTATACCCAAAAAACTCCAATAATCTATTTACATTTTTGTCATCAAACGACAATTTCCAGTTTTTAAATTTCCTTCTAACAGTGTCTTTTCCATTTTCGGCTTCAGCATATTTGTCTTTTGCTAAAATCTGTTTGATTTTAGACCGGGCTCTGGGTGTTACAACATATTCAAGCCAGCTTGCTTTGGGCGACTGATTCTTAGAAGTAATAATTTCTATGGTATCTCCATTGTTCAATTTATGTTTAATGGTTACATTTTTGTCGTTCACTCTGGCCCCCAGGCATGATGCCCCGACATCACTGTGTACATCAAATGCAAAATCCAACACAGTAGCTCCTTGCGGAAGTTTTTTTATATCGCCTTTAGGAGTGAAAACAAATATTTCATCTGTATAGAGTGAAAGTTTGATATTATTCATAAAGTCGGTTGTATCTGCTGCGGTATTTTCAAGGACTTCCCTGACTCTTGAAAGCCAGTGTTCCGACCTCATGTCTTCTTTTCCGCCTTTGTATCGCCAGTGTGCAGCAAGCCCCTTCTCTGCAATTTCATTCATTCGTTCAGTTCTGATTTGGACTTCAACCCATTTGCCACCCGGGCCTACTACGGTTGTATGAAGTGATTCATATCCATTGGATTTGGGTATTGACACCCAATCACGCAATCTTCGGGGATTGGGTTGATATAAATTTGTAACAATAGAATACACAGCCCAACAATCTGAGCGTTCATCTTTTAAGGTGTTTTTTAAAATGATGCGGATGGCAAAAATGTCAAAGATTTCTTCAAATTCCACATCTTTACTTCTCATTTTATTCCATATAGAATGAATGGATTTTGTGCGTCCTTTGATCTCAAAGTTATATCCCTGCTTTCTTAATTCTTCACTGATCGGTTGAATAAATTTTCGGATAAACCGGTTCCGTCTGGTAGCTGTTATTCGGAGTTTGTTCCCAATGCTCTTATATGTTTCGGGTTTAGTATATTTCAAAGCAAGATCTTCGAGTTCTGATTTCAGGTTGTAGAGTCCCATCCGATGAGCCAATGGGGCATACATTTGAGCAACTTCTAATGAATAAGACATTTGATGTTCTTTTGAAAACCTGTTCAACCGTCGCATTGTATAAAGGCGTTGAGCTAATTTAATAAGTATAACCCTTATGTCACTTGATATCGCCAAAATAAATTTACGATAATTCTCCGATTGCATAAGGTTATACAATGAATCATATTTGGATATTTTAGATATTCCATTTATGATATTGGCAACATTAGCCCCAAATGTTTTTTCTATTTCTTCAGCAGATATAGAACCATCTTCCCAGGAAGGATATAAAAAGATGCTGGCAATGGCTGAATATCCCAAATCAAATTCCGAAGCAACAATCCTGATGATACCGAAAACATAATAGATATAAGATTCTCCTAAGTAATCGTTTTTATTAATGCACGATGCCATAGATAAATTAAACGCTTTTCGTATCAGCTTAACTTCTTCTTTTGTAAGATCATCACGTTTTAAGCGAAGCAATCCCCTGTATTTGTTTAAAATTTTATTCTTCTCAGGTACAGTTGTATTGACTATTTGTTCATTCTCCATAAGAAATATAGTAAATTATAGTTCTATTGTCTCCACCTCATGTTTATACAAAAGTTAAACCATTCGTTTTGTTTACATTAAAACAAATTTTCATAATGAATAGTATACCAATCATTCATTATTTATTATTGGTTTCTGTATTTCCTTCTAAAAGTAGAATGTAAGATTACCTGGAAATAATAATTTTCTTTATTGTACGGTTGTCCTGGTAGAAAAGTTCCATAAAATATACGCCCGCAGGAATTCCGGTTAAATTGAGGCGGCAATTATATTTATAATTAAAGTCTTGGGAGAATATCAAATTCTCATTCGCACTATAAATATTAATTTTCATGATTTCATCAATGCTTTGGATATTGATATAATCATGAGCCGGATTGGGGTATATTTTTGGATATTCATCTTTAGAAAGCGAATATGCCGGTTCTATCGCCTCAAAAGTGGCTTCTGGTAAATCAAAATATATTCTTGAAATTCCGTTATAAGTAGATATCCATGCACATGTGTCATTTTGAAAATGTATAGACCGGCAATTCTCATCTACAAGGCCGTCTGCTTTCATAATAGATAACCACTGTGATCCGGAATATATTGCAATGCCGTTGGATGTTGCCATCCATATATTTCCTTTCGCATCAATTTCAACATCATGGATTATTGGGTCAAGCAGGCCGTCGCCTGTGGAGTAATTCTGAAATGTATAACGGTCAAAATATGACAGGCCATTGTTAGTCCCACACCAGATATTATCCAGATGGTTTACAGCAATAGCATTCACATCATTTGACGGCAGTCCATCAAGCATAGTATAATTTGAAAGGTATCCGTTGGAATACAAATCTATTCCATAGTTTGCCATCCACATTCTGCCCTGGCTGTCAAATTCAATATCTCTTACAGGTACATCGGTATAATGATAAAAATTTGAAACAAGAGAACCGGAATAATACAACACACCCAAAATAGTCCCAAACCACAAATCACCATCATAACCGGACTCTATATCCCATACAGCCCTTGTAAACCAGGTATGCATTTCCCAGGACGAACCGTCATAAGATAGTATTCCTGTGTCTGACTCATTGGCATAATCACATCCAAACCAAACAGTGTTATTAGAATCTGTATGCACAGATTTAAAGCTAATATTTTCCAGGAAAGAGAATTCATAAGCAGACCATTGATCATTGGAAAACCCGGCTATTCCTTTTTGAGTAGCGGCCCATACAACATTGTCCTGATGTGACATTTCTTCTATTTTATTGGAAGGTATTTGATTGTTTATTTGGTGATATTGCCATATGTTGTCCTGATAGGATAAAAACCCTTTTTTTGTTCCTACCCAAACAACACCTTGTTCATCTGCATATAAAGATGTAATTTGGGTATCTTGAGCAACATGTGTAATGTCATGATTGAGAAATACTGAATGGTCAAACATTGATAATCCATACCATGTTCCACACCAAATGTTGTTGTTGGTATCAACTGTTAAAGAAGTAACCCAATCATCCGCAAGGCCGTCTGTAGTGGTATAATTTGTTATGGTGCTGTCCTGAATACAGCTCAATCCGAGGCGAGTACCTGCCCAAATTGCACCGGAAGTATCTACTGTAATAGAATAGCCCCATAAACTCGGAAGTGAATCATTCATTGAGTACGGTTGCCATGCCCCATCTCTATAAATAGAAATTCCTTCTTCTGTAGCAGCCCAAATTGATCCATCCGGATGCTCTGCAATATCCCTGACATAATTATCAGTCAGGCCATCCCGGGTGGTGTAGTTTGTCCATTGATCAGACGAAAAACGGGACACACCATTTACTGTAGCTGCCCATATAGTCCCATCAGTGGCTTCTATTATCCGTTTTACTTCTCTACTGCCTATGTTGTCGTTTGTTGTGTATATAAATGATGATCCGGGTATTTTACGGGTAATTCCATCATCGGTTGCAATCCACAAATCGTTTTGTGATCCTGCAATGCCAGTACAAAAAACATCAGATAAACCTTCTAAAGTGGTGTACTGAACATTCAACTCATCAGTATTCAAATTGTATTTTAAAATACCGCCTTCAGTGGATATAAAAAGCATTGAATCGCATCGTAAAAAATCCGTTGTGTTTGTTGTATTGGTATAATTTGTAATATCAAAAGTCTGCCCGTTAATGGGGCTTGTAAGGAAAAAAATATAAGTAATAAAAAAACTGATTTTCGCTGGTATTTTCATGATTGATATTTATTATGCTAACAACATTTATTTTATGTATTTGTAAAATTACAAAAAAAAATAATTGTATGATTATTTTAGGATAAGACATCTTTGTGATCATAAAAAATCTGGTGCCACTATATTTTCAGAAATATATTACTATAGGGGACTTCTATTAATTCCTTTCTTTCAAAAAACAAATATAATGAATAA
>CAZJWE010000016.1:0-29288 GCA_964549265.1 uncultured Bacteroidales bacterium
GTTTAAATATAGTTGTAAATGTGGTTTAAATATGGTTTAAATGTTGCTTTTTTTGCATTATCACGATAGTGCTGCAAAAATTTTTATGCGAAGGAATTAATAGAAGTCCCCTATATTATAAACAAATTGCAAGTTACCATTAAATTCGTGGTAAAACCATTTCAATTAACTGTATCTTTATAAATATCGTTTTTGCAATGATGTCCGTTTTGTATGATCATTTCATCAAGATTATCTTTATCTACTGCATACACATCATGTAAAATAGCAGGAACCATTGTGTGATTATTGTTAATACTGGTGATTGAATCTTCAGCAAATTCTTTTTTATTATGTAGCTTATGTATGACGTTTGCAGTTGTCTTTGCTAATTCATCCAGTGGTTTATAAACAGTCATGGTTTGAATGTTTTGAGATATGAGCCTGCAGTTATCCAAATCAGCATCTTGTCCGGCAAAGCAAATCTTATGGTTGAATAAAGTGTCGTTTGCAAGATAATATTGAATGGCTCCTCTGGCAATTTCATCATTTCCTGCTATCACTGCGTCAACTAAATCTTTATGTTTTTGATAACAGGTATCCATGTGCTTGTATCCTTGTGATTTGCTCCAGCTATTGGCAAATACATTATATACAATCGTTGCCTTGTTTTGTTCCGTCAATGGTTGCAAAACGCTTAACTGGCCTAATTTAAGAAGGTACGAGTTATTGTCTGAAGTCGGCCCGTTTATTAATGCATAATTATTGCCTTTGCAATGATCTGATAAATATTTTGCCTGCAAACGGCCAACTAAAAAACTGTCAAATGAGACATAAAAATCCAGGTCACATCCCTTAACAAGGCGGTCGTAAGCAATCACTTTTACATCATTTTTATGAGCATATTGAACGATCTCAGCTGCTTTGTTACGGTCTACGCTTACAATGACTAAAAAGTCAACATCTTTTTTATCAATGAGTTCACGGGCTTGTTTTGCCTGTAGTTCTGCATCTTTATTTGCAACTTTAACAAAAGGCATTCCGTCCATTTTTTTGACTTCACGGACAAGATAATCCCGGTCTTTTTCCCATCGTTCTGTGGTATAATGCGGCATTAATATCCCCACCCTGAGTTCTTTTTTTTGCTGTTTACAGGATTGAAAGATAAACACAACCAGGAAAATGAATGCACTTATTTTTATGTAATGTTTAAACATAAATATATTTTTTAAAGTTCGCTAATTCGATACGTTTACATCAAAATTGCTTATTTACTTTAATAAGCTGCGCATTTTGGTGCTGCACAATCCTCGTTATCGAACATTAAGAGTCAACAATTTGAATTCATGGGTGAGTCCATAAATTCATAATGATTGTTAGCAAAGATAAAAAAAAGTGTATAAAGATTAAGTAATGTATTGGTTTTTGAGTGAAAAAAGCAGTGAATTAATTACACAAATCATTTACCATAACACTATCTGCAATTCCTTTGCATATGTCTTCTTTTTCAACAAAATTATCGTTTATCACAGTTTCTTCAATATTATTTTTTGTGACGGCAACAAAAGTTTCTACCAAATAGGCAGGAGCCATTTTATAACCATTGTTGATGGTGGTCATGTTATCTTTTTCCAACTTTTCTCCTCTTGCCATTTTCATTGCTATTTCAGCAACATGGGATGCATTTTTTTTGATGATTTTATAAATGGTGAATGCTTGTTTTCCTTTAACAATTCTCCGTAAAGCATTCACATCAGCATCTTGTCCTGAAACAAATATGTCTACAACCGTATCATGTTCTTTAATGGCTTTGATAATGCCTTCGGCCAGCGCATCATTTCCACCAATAACAGCATCTATAGTAACATTTGTTTCGTTATAGCATTGCATCATTTGGTTATATCCTTCTTCTACATTCCATTGATCGGCGAATTCATTGTAAACAATATTAATGTCACCCTTTTCCTGCAAAGGCAAAAGCACACTCATTTGCCCGATCTTAAATAAAAAAGCATTATTATCACGCGTTGGCCCGTTGATTAGAGCATAATTTCCAGTTGGGCACATATTAACCATTGTTTTTGCCATTAAAACACCAATTTGAACATTGTCTGTTGAATACAACAGGTCAAGGTCACAATTTTTAATCAACCTGTCATAAGAAATGACTTTTACATTTTTTTTATGTGCAATTTCAACGATTTTGGCTGTTTTCTCAAGGTTTGAAGGAATGATGATGATCACATCTACTTTATCTTGATTTACGAGTGTATCTGCCTGCCTGATTTGTTTTTTGTAATCGGACCCGCAGACTTTGGAAATGACTTCTCCTCCCAGTTCATTTACCTTGTTTGTAATGTACTTTTTGTCTTTATGCCATCTTTCAAGCACCAGTTCATCCAGTAATAATCCAACTTTAATGTCTTCCTTTTTTTGATTGTTTTGGCAGGATGAAAACAGGATTGTCAATATAAATAATATGAATAATTTTTTGGACATCTAAGTTTTTTTAAATAACAATAATAATAAAATTTATGGTAAAAACATGAATTTATTGTGGAATATATGCAATATCTTAAAAAGGTGTGCCCGGAACAAGAATCGAACTTGCACCCGCGTAATGCGGACATGGCCCTCAACCATGCGCGTCTACCAGTTCCGCCACCCGGGCAATAACTTTAAAGAATGTGCAAAATTAATAAATTTAAATTGATTAAACGTCTTTTAAATGGCAATATTTTTTATCTGGCTTATTAGATAAAATTTTAAGTCAGATGTATTTTTTTTAAAAGATAATGTTCAAAAGTAACAAAATGTAAACCAATCCAAAGACAGGGTGACAAAGTAACTCGTTTAAAAAGCAGACCTGATTTTTTTCATTTTTTCATTTTTTAATTGAAGTAGTTTTTCTGATATTCCTACTTTATAAATATGTGGATTAAGAAAACGCTTGAATTCCATTGGCAATTTATTCAGTTGGCTTTTAGCAACGTTTTTTATTTCATCGACAGGCACATTTTGGTTTACAATCGTTCCGGTTTCCATTACAATATTCATAATTGATTCTTTATGATACCCCTTAATGTATGTATGTTTTTCAGGATAAAATGGATGATATATCCTGTTTATCATATCCTGGCCTTCCTCGGTTAATGCAATGGCATCAGCATATAAAGTGCCTTCCGGAGAGAATAAACGTATGATTTTCTTGTGGCCCGGTAATGAAACCTTTTCAATATTTTCAGAAATTTTTAATGTAGGCTTGCCATTTATAACAGATAATTTGTATATTCCATCAAGTGCAGGGCTCTCATTGCCGGTGACAAGACGGGTTCCGATTCCGAAACCATCAATTGGGGCTCCCTGATCTTCGAGGCTTTTAATGACATATTCATCCAATTGATTTGAGGCAATTATTTTAATTTCGTTAAAACCAGCTTCATCAAGCATTTTTCTGCTCTCTTTACTATAATAATATAAGTCTCCACTGTCAAGCCTGATGCCATCAATTTTTTTTCCTTCTTTTTTTAATTTCCTTGCTAGTTTAATGACATTGGGCACACCAGATCTGAGTGTGTCATAGGTATCAACGAGCAGAATGATTTTTCCGGGTGCTGTTTCTGCAAATTTTTCAAAGGCAGTATATTCGTTTTCAAATGATTGAATCCAAGAATGGGCTTGTGTACCACTTACGTCAATATCATAATGAAACCCTGCAAACGTGTTTGATGTTGCATTAGCGCCTCCGATGATTGCAGCTCTGCTGGCATGTATCCCACCAAGACTTTGTGCACGTCGCAATCCAAAATCTATGAATGTTTTGTCTCCCGCAACCTGCCTGATCCTCGAAGCTTTAGTTGCTATTAATGATTGAAAATTAATTGTATTCAACAACATCGTTTCAATCAATTGAGTTTCTATGATATTCCCTGTAACTGAAAGGACAGGTTCATTTGGAAATATAATTTCACCTTCTTTTACACTGTTTATCGTACCTTTAAACCTGAATTTTTTCAAATAGTCCAAAAATTCTTCTTTAAACCCCCATTTTTTAAGAAATTCAATGTCCGCATCATTGTATTTCATATCAATCAATGATTCGAGCAGATTTTGAAGTCCTGCAAATATTACATAACCTCCGTTAAATGGTTGTTCACGAAAAAAATAATCAAAGGTGGCGGTCTCATCTTTTCTACCATGCAAAAAATAACCCTCTGCCATGGTTAATTCATAAAAATCAGTATAGAGCCCTAAGTGTTCGTTTATTACTTTCATTTGTTTGTGTATTTAATTAGTGTTTGTTCCATCATGTCCGCTAACTTTGTTACGCTTGCCCCAAAATTGCTCATTTACTTCAGTAAACTGCGCTTTTTGGGGCTGCGTAAGCCTCGTTGCCGAACATTATGATCCAAACCCTTTAAATGTTATTTTTTTAGGGTTGTATTTTTTTAGGTATTACTGCAAATTTAGTGGAACCAGAATCTTTTTAGAATGCAGAAGTTAAAATCAGAAGAATATCTACTTTAACAAATGTTGTTCCAAATCTGATTGTTTTTCATTAAAATATAAAAAAGAAAAAACATTATGCATTCATACAAAAAATCGTTGGGATAAATAAATAATTTCGTTTAATTTTGCCACAATTACAGTCAATATAAATATACAATAAATGATTATAACTTTTCCGGACAATACAAAAAGAGAATTTGACAAGGGGATAACACCTGTTGAGATAGCTCAGGACATAAGCCCTCAGCTGGCAAAGGAAGTATTAGCAGCTACGGTAAATGATGAATTATGGGATGTGAATAAACCGATAGAGCAGGATGCCCGGATCATCCTCCACAAGTTTGATGATGAAGGGAAGCATGCATTTTGGCATTCATCTGCACATTTATTGGCAGCGGCTTTGCAGGATTTGTACCCAGGTATTAAATTTGGTATCGGGCCGGCCATTGAACAAGGCTTTTATTATGATGTGGATACACCGGAAGGCATTACTATTACCGAAAAAGATTTTCCTGAAATTGAGCGAAAGATGATGGAAATAGCCAGAGAGAAGCATTCATTCATTCGGAGAGAAGTAAGCAAAGAAGAGGCACTTAAACATTACAAAGAAAAAGGAAATGAATATAAAGTTGAATTGATCGAAGAACTTGAAGAAGGGACAATCACTTTTTATAGCACAGGAAATTTTACAGACCTTTGTAAAGGCCCTCATTTGCCCGATACAGGAAGCATAAAAGCAGTAAAAGTATTGAGTACAGCCGGAGCTTTTTGGAGAGGTGATGAGCACAATAAACAGCTCAACAGGATTTATGCTATTTCATTCCCTAAAAAGAAATTACTGGATGAGTACCTTGAAAATCTTGAAAAAGCCAAAGAACGAGACCATCGGAAAATAGGTAAGGAACTGGGGTTGTTTACATTTTCACAAAAAGTAGGACAGGGGCTTCCTTTGTGGCTTCCGAAAGGAGCACTACTCCGTGAAAAACTGGAAAGTTTTCTCAAAAAAGTTCAGTTTCAGTATGATTATGAGCAAGTGATTACACCACATATTGGCCAAAAAGAACTTTATGTTACTTCCGGCCATTATACCAAATACGGAGAAAGCTCATTCCAGCCCATTAAAACCCCGGATGAAAGTGAAGAGTTTTTGTTAAAACCCATGAATTGCCCGCATCATTGCGAAATATATAAATCTGCGCCACGCTCGTATAAAGACCTTCCAATAAGATATGCTGAATTTGGTACGGTATACAGGTACGAACAAAGTGGTGAATTGCATGGCCTTACAAGGGTAAGAGGCTTTACTCAGGATGATGCCCACATATTTTGCCGAACTGACCAGTTGAAGGATGAATTTGTAAAAGTGATTGATATTATTCTTTATATTTTTAACGTGTTACATTTCAATGATTATTTGGTTCAAATATCATTGCGTGACCCTGATAAATTTGAAAATTATATTGGAAGTTCTGAAAATTGGGAAAAAGCTGAAAATGCAATCCTTGAAGCCACCGAGAAAAAAGGATTGAAAGCGAAAGTTGAATATGGCGAAGCAGCATTTTACGGGCCCAAGCTTGATTTTATGGTAAAAGATGCTTTGGGAAGAAAATGGCAGCTGGGCACAATACAGGTTGATTACAACCTTCCGGAACGGTTTAACCTTGAATACATAGGAACCGACGATTTAAAACACCGTCCGGTTATGATTCACAGGGCACCGTTTGGTTCTTTAGAACGATTTGTTGCCGTATTAATTGAACATACAGGAGGAAAATTTCCTTTGTGGTTGTCACCTGAACAAGTAATTATTTTACCAATAAGTGAAAAATTTCATAATTATGCAAAAAAAGTTGCCCAGTTGTTAGATAATTCCGATATTCGCAGCCAAATTGATGAACGAAGTGAAAAAATTGGTAAAAAAATACGTGACAGTGAGTTAAAGAAAATACCATTTTCACTTATTGTGGGTGAAAAAGAAATGAATGAAAACACTGTGTCAGTAAGAAAACATGGCGAAGGAGATAAAGGGGCTATGGATTTACAAAATTTTATTAATTTTGTAACCCAGGAAATCAATAGATCAATTGAAAACAAATAAAATTTTTATATAAAAATATTGAACCAATTAGAAAGGAGGGTTAATTATAGGCAAGAAAAAACAAGCAGTGCCGGCACCGAAACACAGGGTGAATAAAGGGATTAAAGCAAAAGAAGTAAGGCTGGTGGGAGACAATATCCCCAAACCTGATGTATATACTATTGAAGAGGCTTTGCGCATGGGTGATGAAATGGATTTGGATTTGGTTGAAATTTCATCTAAATCAGAAACTCCTGTATGTAAACTGATAGATTATGATAAATACATCTATCAACAAAAGAAAAAGCAAAAAGCAATTAAGTCCAAAGCCAGTAAACTAACAACCAAAGAAATTAGATTTGGGCCGCATACAGAGGAACATGATTATAATTTTAAATTAAAACATGCTCAAAAGTTTTTAAACGAAGGTTCAAAAGTAAAAGCATATGTTTTCTTTAAAGGAAGAAGCATTGTTCATAAAGACAGCGGAGAAATATTATTATTACGCTTTGCCCAGGATTTACAAGATATTTCCAAAGTGGAACAAATGCCTAAGCTGGAAGGCAAACGAATGATATTATCACTTTCTCCTAAATCTGCAAAAAAAAGTAATTAATTATAGATTAAAACTATTTATAAAAATGCCAAAACAAAAAACCAAAGCAGGAGCTAAAAAACGGTTCACTTTTACAGGATCTGGTAAGATCAAAATGAAGCACGCTTTTAAAAGCCATAAATTAGGTCATAAATCCAAAAAAAGGAAAAGAAATCTTGGCCATTATGAAACTATTTCTCCTGCAGACGAAAGAACTGTAAAAACATTATTGGGTAAATAAATTTTTATTATTTTATAAACCAGGGTGTTTGAGCTGAAAGATCCAACTGAAATAGTTGGGCGCTTTGCATCCAAAAATTAGATTAATTATGCCACGAGCAACAAATTCGGTAGCTTCAAGAAAAAGAAGGAAAAAAATTCTTAAAGAAACCAGGGGTTTTTTTGGCGCCAGAAAAAATGTATATACCGTTGCCAAAAATGCTTATGAAAAAAGTCTTGAATATTCATACAGAGACCGCAGACAAAAAAAACGTGATTTCCGAAAATTATGGATTCAGCGAATCAATGCCGGAGTAAGGCACTATGGTTTATCATACTCAGAATTTATGGGTAAACTGAAAAAAGCGAATATTGACCTTAACAGGAAAACATTGGCAGAAATTGCAATGAATGACCCTAAATCATTCGAAGCAATTGTAAATAAAGTAAAATCGTAATTTGATTATATACATTATATAGTACGTCTATAAAGTTATGTGTTGACAGATACTATATATATTTTTTAAGGAGTTGTCTTTTTAGGAGGGTAACTCCTTATGATTTTTATTAAGCATGCTTAATAAAAAAGCTTTTTTCTATAAACTCAGGTGTTTGGATCATAATGTTCGATAACGAGGCTTGCGCAGCTTCAAAAAGCTGCAGTTTACTGAAGTAAATGAGCAATTTTGGAGCAAGCGTAACGAAGTTAGCGGACATGATGGACAAACACGAAATAGTCATTTTGATAATAATATGGCACTACTGCAATTTTTGTGGAAATAGTTTTTATTTTAGAATACTGAATACTGGATACTCAGGATATGACTTCCACTAAATATGCAGTAGTACCAATAATATATATAATATAAAAACAAGAATACAATGAAAATTGCACTGATTGGATATGGTAAAATGGGGAAGGAGATTGAGCAGATTGCCGTTGAAAGGGGCCATGATATTGATCTTATTATTGATATTGATAATAGAGCTGATTTGAATCCTGAAAACCTTAAAGATATTGATGTAGCCATTGAATTTACATTGCCTTCTGCTGCCATTGAGAATTTTAAAGAATGTTTTAAGGGCAACGTCCCGGTGGTGACCGGAACAACCGGTTGGTTAGACCAATTTGATGAAATAAAATCTATATGTGAATCGCAACAGAAGGGGCTGTTTTTTGCACCGAATTTTAGCCTGGGTGTGAATGTCTTTTTTAAAATAAGTGAATACCTCGCAAAAATTATGGATCAACTGGAAGATTATGACCTGGACATGACAGAAACCCATCATGTTCATAAAAAAGATGCACCAAGCGGCACAGCCATTAAACTTGCTGAAGATATCTTAAAACATATCAAACGGAAAACAAAATGGGAGCTAAGTGATCATAACGTTAAAAATGATGCCGTTAAAATAAAAGCCATAAGGGAAGACAATGTCCCCGGAATCCATACCATCCATTATGAATCTATGGTAGATGATATTATTATAACTCATAGTGCTAAAAGCAGAAAAGGTTTTGCTCTTGGTGCGGTTTTAGCAGCAGAATTTATGAAGGGAAAACAAGGCGTGTATGATATGAATGATTTACTTCAAATATAATATTCCATTGCATTACAGGTTATTAAATAATGGATAAAAAGAGAATAATCAAATATATTCGGTGTGGGATTCTGCATGCAATTTATCTTTTTTTTGTAATATGGATCAATAATTTATGGTTATTATTACCATATCCCATTTTGGTTGATATATGTTTTACTAAATTTATAGATTGGTCCTTCTTAAAAAATAAGTGGATAAAGAGAAACAAAAAGATCATTAGAACAATAACCCCTGTTTTCATAGCTTTTTTTGCTGCTTTAGTAATGAAAACATTTTTTATTGAACCCCATGTCATCCATTCATCGTCTATGGAAGAAACATTGTTTACGGGTGACTTTATTTTAGTTAACAAAACATCTTACGGGCCATTAATTCGGGTTACAAAAATGAACAGTCCTTTATTGAATGGAGCTAACCTTTTACCGCAACGTGGCCGTTTCTATCATGACATTCATTATAGAAGATTATGCGGACCGGGAAATATTGAATACAATGATGTCATTGCATTTTATAATCCTATAGGCGATTCTGTGTTTGTGAATCATCCTTCTGTCAATTACTATTCAATGAAAAGAGAAAAAGGGAAAAAATATATTGACAGCAATAAATTTGATGTTATTTACAAGAAATTGCATCATCGGCAAAGCTATATAAAAAGATGTGTTGGTTTACCTGGAGACACAATCGAAATTAAACACGGAAACTTATTTGTAAACGGAAATAAACAGATACATTCGTCCTTACAATTCAATTACTTGGTTTTAACAGACGGACATGAAATCCCGGATTCAATATGCAACGAAATTGAGTATACTGATCAAGATGTACATGAAGCCAGAATGTCTGATTATGAGTATATTTTTAGCCTAACGCTAAATGAATTGAGTACATTACAAAAACATGAATACATAACTTCAACTGCCATGATAGAACATCCCGGAGCAGGCCCCTGGAGCGAACACATATTTCCATATCACGACAGCTTTCAATGGAGCAGGGACAATTTCGGGCCACTTCGTGTTCCTATAAAAGATTCAAGCATTCAGATTACGTTCAACAATTTGCCTGTATATAAAAGAATCATCAAAGTATATGAAAATAACACACTGAAAGTTAAAGACTCTGTTATTTATATTAACGGGAGCCCAACAAACGAATATACATTCAAAATGAATTACTTTTGGGTACTTGGAGATAACAGGCATCAATCCATAGATTCAAGGCATTGGGGTTTTGTTCCTGAAAATCATATTATTGGAAAATCATTTCTGATTTGGTTCTCTTATAAAAAGGGATTGCCAATTCATAAAAGCATTCGATGGAAAAATATTTTTAATCTGATAAAGTAATTAAAAATATAAAATATAGTTTTGTATATTATAAAATAAAAAATTATAAAAGATGGATATAAAAGAATTATTTAAAAATAAATATTTTAAGTTTGGAATAGCAGCACTATTATATACCTTATGGGTTATTTGGGTAGGATGGTTTTGGTTGCTACTGGGATTAGGAATTATATTTGATATTTATATTACCAGAAAGGTAAATTGGTCTTTTTGGAAAAAGAGAGAAGGAAAAAACAGCACATTAATCGAATGGATTGACGCACTTATTTTTGCAATTATTGCAGTAACATTCATTAATATTTTCTTTTTCCAGAATTATAAAATTCCCACCGGTTCTATGGAACAAACCCTGTTAAAAGGAGACCATCTTTTTGTAAGTAAATTGAGTTACGGGCCAAGGATTCCGCAAACACCCCTGCATTTTCCTTTTGCTCAGCATACATTACCCTTAGTGAATGTAAAATCATATGTAGAATGGATCAAGTTGCCTTATAAACGTCTGAAAGGATTTGGCGAAATCGAGAGAAATGATAATGTAGTCTTTAATTTTCCTGCAGGAGATACTGTTGTCCTGGAAAATCAGGCAAGCAGTTATAAATCCATATTAAGAGAAGCAGCCATGACTTTTAAATATAGAGATAAACGGCAGGGACAAACAATTAAAAGTGAACAATATTATAATAAAAAAGCCAGAAAATATGTGTGGCAACAATATAATATTACGGTTAGGCCCATAGACAGAAGAGACAATTACATCAAACGATGTGTAGCAATACCCGGAGATACATTACAAATAAAAGAAACACAAGTATATATAAATGGGAAACCCCAGGAGGACATAGAAACGTTACAATTTCTTTATTATATAGTGACAAACGGAACGAGACTGAATCCCAAAACATTGGAACATATTGGGGTAGACCCGGAAGAATTAAGATCAAGTGAGGTTAGTCAAAAATTATTTAATTGCCATCTTACAGAACAAAATGTTGCTGATTTGAAAAAATTTAAAAACATAAATAAGATCGAAAAAGCAATAAAATCAAGGGAAGATGTAAGCTTGCAAATTTTCCCTCATTCCCCAAATTATCCATGGAACATTGACCATTACGGCCCTTTATGGATACCGGAAAGAGGAGCTACTGTTGATCTTACGCTGGATAATCTCCCATTATACGAACGGATAATTGATGTTTATGAAATGAATGATCTGGAAGTTCGTGACAGTACAATATATATAAATGACGAAGAAGCATCTGAATATACATTTAAAATGAATTATTATTTTATGATGGGAGACAACCGGCATAGTTCATCTGATTCAAGATACTGGGGTTTTGTTCCTGAAAATCACATTGTTGGCCAACCGGTTTTTATCTGGTTATCATTGAATAAAAACAAACAATTTTTAAATAAAATCAGGTGGAACCGTATGTTTAAAGGAGCAAGAAGATAAAAATGAAGAATACTAAAATTGTAGCCACCATTTCAGATTTGAATTGTGATGTGTCATTCATAAAGAGACTTTATGAGGAAGGAATGAACATTGTAAGGCTGAACACAGCATACCAAACATTATCTTCAACTCAAAAAATTGTTGATAATATCCGGACTGTATCAGATAAAATTGCAATATTACTGGATACAAAAGGGCCTGAAATCAGAACCTGTCCGGTAAATGAACATTTTGAATTGAAAGAAGGGAGTGAGATCAGGATACAAGGTGAGACAGAAGGAATTTCAAATAACGAATGCATTCGTGTAATGTATAATGATTTTGTGCAGGATGTGCCTTCCGGGAGTAATATATTGATAGATGACGGTGATATTGAATTGGAGGTGAAAGATAAGGATCAGGATTATCTATACTGTAAAGTACTGGATGGTGGATATATTCAATCTAAAAAAAGCGTGAATGTACCGAATGTATCAATACATTTACCGTCATTAAGCCATAAAGATAAAGATTATATCCGTTTCGCAATTGAGAATGATCTGGATTTTATAGCTCATTCTTTCGTTCGCAATAAAGAAGACATATTAGAAATACAAAAAGTACTTGACAACAATCAGAGCATAATAAAAATCATTGCAAAAATTGAAAATCAGCAGGGTGTAGATAATATTGCTGAAATTTTAGACCATGCTTATGGAATTATGGTGGCCAGAGGTGACCTGGCTATAGAAATTCCTTATGAAAAGATACCTGTGATTCAACGACAGTTAATCTCAAAAAGTATTGAAAAAAGAAAGCCCGTTATCATTGCTACTCAAATGCTGCATTCAATGATTAATAATCCCAGGCCAACACGTGCAGAAGTCAGTGACATCGCCAGCGCCATTTATTGTAAAGCCGATGCGATAATGCTTAGTAACGAAACAGCCAACGGCCTTTATCCTGTTAATGCAGTGAAAACGATGACTAGAGTTGCAAAAGAAGTAGAAAAAAACATTAAACCATTTCATGATATAGAGGAAGTTGTGTTGAGCAATGAAATTTCGGCTTTTTTAACAAAATCTGCTGTCAAAGCTTCCGTTAAATTGAATGCAAAAGCAATTATTGCTGATACACAAAGCGGCAGGACTATCCGGAATATAGCGGCTTTCAGGGGCGCAAAACCTATTTATGCACAATGCTTTGATAAACGTGTTGTAAGAGAATTGGCTTTAAGTTATGGTGTGTTTGCAGACTACATGAAACCACGCGAAACAAATCCTGAATTCATTACAGAAGCATTGCATTTTCTAAAAGGGAAAAAACATCTTGATGATGATGACTTAGTTGTAACTGTAGCCGGTAATTTCGGAATGCATCATGGTGCATCTTTTATCGAAGTTAGCACGGTGAAAAATCTGATTCAGACAAATAAAATTTCTATCAAAATAAAATAATGTTGTATTTTAATCATTGCTATTTATTTATATTTAATCAGGATTTTGTAATTTTCCTCATTAATTAAAATTAATAAAACAATTTACCCGGTTCACACGTAAAACAATTTGGTTCTACTGCAATTTTTATGGAAATAGTGTTTGTTTTAGAATTCAGAATACTCAATATGGCTTCCACTAAATATGCAGTAAAACCAACAATTTATGTAAACATAAAAGATTAAACGAACCTGTATTATGGTTGATATTCATTGTCTATATAATAAATGGAAGCATGTCATTTTTTCAAATTAACTGATTTACACGAATATTGAAAATAAAGAATAGCATGAATAAAGCATATTATGATAATCTATACAAAGAATTAGAACAAGAGAACACCCGCCTAAAAAATGAACTGCAAAAGTTAAAACAAGAAAATGCCACAAATAATGGTTCTCAGTTAACATTTTCTGATTTAGTAGATATTGACTTAATACAATTGTTGATAAATCAGTTTTATGAGCTAACAAACATGCCTGTGAGGATTATTGATAAAAAAAATAACATCATTGTTAGTTCCGGGAAAAATGAGATTACTGATTTTTTTTATATCAAGCATTCAGAATTAACTGAACCTGTTAATGATAAATATCCTGAACAGGGGGAAGTATATCAGTGTAAAAGTGGATGCTATTTGGTGAAATATGATCTAACTATTTCAGGACGCTATTTAGCATCTGTTTATATGGGAGAATTTCTTTATGATGATAATACGCCTGATGCAGAATTTATTCAACAACTAGCCGATCAATACAATATTGATAATGCCTCAGTCTTAAATGCAATACAATCTGTTCCTGATTTTTCAAAAACATTCCTGGATTTGATCAAGCAAGTAGTTGTTACTTACTCAAAGATGTTAATTGTTCAGGGCAATTATAGCTTAGATATTTTAAAAAGCATTGAAGGCCAGGCAATTGTCACAAGGGAGTTGGCTGAACAAGAAAAAAAATACAAATTACTCACAGAAAATGCTACAGATGTTATTTGGACAATTGGCATAGATTTTAAACTTGCTTATGTAAGCCCATCTATAGAAAAATTTAGCGGTTATAAACAAGATGAAGTATTCGGTTTACCACTTAAAAAATTATTAACATTCAATTCATTTAAAAAAATTAAAACATTTCTTGAAAACCATATTTCATCAAATGGGAAAAAACAGCCGTTTGACGTTCCGTATATGCTTGAATTGGAAGGCGTACATAAAAATGGAAACCTGATCTACTTAGAAACAACAATAAATGTATTTCGAAATAATAAAAAACAAATTGTTGGTATCCAGGGTATTTCAAGAGATATCACCAAAAGAAAGATTGCGGAGGAAAAAGAAAAAAGATATTTAATAAGCAGTAATTTTTTAGCAACCACAGCAATGGATTTCGTTAATTTTCCGATTGACAATGATATTTATCATTATATTGGAGAAAAATTATTGAAATTATTGAACAAAAATGATGTGCTGATAATTTATGAAATTGATGATTCAGGATATGGAGATTTGAAATATTTTTCAAAAATAAATAATAATGAAACGTTAACGTCAAAATTAAAATTCACCAATATTTCAGATTATTGCAATGGCAAAACAATAGAAGTTATACATCCTGAACATAAGAATAAAATCATTCCCAATGAGATATTAAAGGAATTCCCGGAAATTATTAATAATGGAAAAACATACACCAATTGCTTTCCGATTAGGGAAACGGTACATGGATTAATGCTTGTCTTTACGCGTTCCAACGCTGAATTGGATAAACAAGAAACAATGAATGCTTTTGTTACGCAGGCCTCTATTGCCATAAATAAGAGAATAGCTGAAGAACAGGCCAAATCTTATATTTATCATCTTGAAACGCTTTATAATACCTCAAAACAACTGATTAATCCCCCTGTAAAAAATGATATTTTTCAATATATTACAACAATCATTAAGCCATTACTTCCTGAGCCTTCTTTTGTTATTGCAGCTTCGTATGATGCTCATGGCAGGTTTTTGAAAATTGAAGATATCAAAGGATTATCCCAAAAAGAAAAAAAAGAAATATCAACCATTTTTGAAAAAGAGCACGTTAAAGATATATCCATTCCGTTGGATAAAGAAAATAATGAATTATTATGGGATATATTTTCCACCAACGAGTTGCAAAATATTAAAAATTTTCCTGCTTATTTAAAAGGGCCTGTTGAAAAATCAAGTAAGCAATCAATGCAACATATAGGTGTCAATGAATTGTTTATGATTGGCTTTACAACACAAAACAATTTATACGGATCATTGGCTTTAGGATTTAAGGAAACTGTTCCTCTTTCAAATAAAAAATTGATTGAAACAATCATTAAACAATTTTCGTTGGTTTTTGAAAAATGGGAAACTCAAAAAGCCCTGAAAGAAAGCGAAGAAAAATTTAGAGTTGCATTCAAAACAAGTCCTGATGCATTCATTATCAGTCGTATTAGTGACGGTATTATTCTGGAAGTGAATGATGGGTTTTATAATTTAACCGAATTTAAACCGGCTGATTTGCATAAAAAAATTAAAAAAGATGTTCATTTGTGGAAAGACCCTAAGCAAAGAGAAATATTCATTAACAGCCTGATGAGAAATAAAATCATTACAAATTTTGAAGCAAAATTTAATTCTAAAGACAAACAAAGTATTACGGCACTCTTGTCTGCCAATATAATCAATCTCAGGGGGGAACAATGTATATTGACCCAGGCACGAAATATTGAAGAAATCAAAAAAGTTGAATATGACCTTATCAGGGCAAAAGAAAAAGCCAAAGAATCAGACAGGCTTAAATCAGCATTTTTGGCCAATATGTCACATGAGATCCGAACACCGATGAATGGAATCATAGGATTTAGTCAACTATTGCAGGAACAAGATGTGCCTGAAGAAAAAAGAAATAGCTACCTGAATATCATAAAAAGCAATAGCCAAAGCCTGTTGAATATTATCAATGATATTATTGATATTTCTAAAATTGAAGCAGGGCAATTAAATGTGAGAAAAACACATGTGAATTTGAACCAAATCATGGATGAAATGTTGGAATTGTCAAATAAAGAGAAAACCAATTTCAATAAAGAAGAGATCGAAATTTTATTGCATAAAGATTTACCCGACGAAGAAAGCATGATTTTATTTGATGGGAAAAGATTGAAACAGGTGTTGACAAATCTTTTAAATAATGCGTTAAAATTCACTAAAAAAGGATTTATTCAATTTGGTTATCGTCTGATTAATAATGAAAGATTGCAATTTTATGTCAGAGATACAGGCATCGGAATGACAAAAGAACAACAGCAAAGCATATTCGATCGCTTTAAACAAGTAGACCAGGGATTGACAAGAAATTTTGGAGGAACAGGGCTTGGCCTGGCCATCACAAAAGAATTGACCGAACTAATGGATGGGGTTATCAGGGTTGAATCAAAACCATATCAGGGAACGGTGTTTAATCTTCAATTCCCTTATGAAAAAGTAACAGACGAATCACTAAACAATTCTAAAAAATCGGATGGGAAAAATGAATATCCTGATTGGAAAACGAAAAAAATACTGGTTGTTGAAGATGATGAAAATAGTGTTAATTATATAAAAGCATTATTATTAAAGACTAAAGCCAAAATAACAACAAAGGGGAATGCAGAAGATGCCGTCAAATTAATAGAAAACAATCAGGCATTTGATCTTATTTTGATGGATATCCGGTTGCCTAAAATGAATGGATATCAGGCGACCAAATTAATAAAAGAGAAAAAACCAAACATTCCGGTTATTGCAGTGACTGCGTATGGAATGGAAAATGACCGTCAAAAGATTCTTGAAGAAGGATTTGACAATTATGTTGCAAAACCAGTAGAACCAAGCAATCTTTTAAGAATAATCAAAATGTATTTATAAAATAATTATTTGCTTGGTAATCTGTTTATTGTCCCAGCTGAATCTTATGATATACATTCCCTTTAAGAAATCTGACAGATCTAATTGTATTGTTTCTCTTGGTGATATATGTTTTTCAAGTAACCGTTTACCCAACATATTGTCCACTGTCACAGCTATACTGTTGTTTTGAATAACATCCAATCCCTTAATGAATAACATGCCGTTTGAGGGGATTGGGTAGATCACAGGATCCGGGGTGTTGATATCATCAATGCCGGTATTGATCGTTTTAAACTTCCATGTAATTTGACGATTCCCAACACTGTCTGTGTTCAGCACTGTTCCTGAAGGAACAATCACCGTATACTCCCTGTTGATTTGGAAATCTTCTGTATGATATATATTTAATGTGTTGCTTAAGGTGTCAAGTGTTGATGAAACTCCTTGCATATGAATATTATATTGATTTTTTATTACCACATTGTTTAGATTGCCTTCCCATACATCCTGGTTGAATTCCATCCATACCTCTGTATCGTTAGATATTTCGGTAGCTCCGGGTTCCGGGTTTTTGGAAGAAGAAGACGGGGAAATCAATTTGATTTCATATTTTTTTATTCTTTCACAACCAGCAGAATCTGTAATGATTAGCGAGTATTTATCGCGGGATAAACTTCCTATGCCCGATGTTCTTACGCCGTTATTCCATAAATAATCATAAGGAGGGACTCCGCCGTCTACAGAAACTGATATTCCGCCGTTTGAGCACGTTAAGCATGTGGTTCCGAATACTTCAGAAGCAATATTCATAACCGGTGGTTCTTCAATCTCATATTGTTTTGATTTTTCACATAAGTTTTGATCAATAATAGTAACTGTATAGGTACCGGGTGATAATCTCGTAATTGAATTACTTGTTGAATCGTTGCTCCATTCGTACTGATAAGGTTTGACTCCTCCTGTAATACTGTCAAAACTTATTTTTCCATTATTGCTGTCGTAACATACAATATCTTTTGCATTACCATATATTTTAATGGTATCTGGTTCATGAACATAACAATTTCGCACAGCAGTTTCATCATCATCGTCCGTTACAGTAATTGTATATATTCCTCCGCTTAAGCCTGTCAGGTCTTCTGTTGTGTCGCCATTACTCCATTCAAATTTATAAGGAGGTTCTCCGCCATGTGTGGTGATGTCAATTTCACCGTTATTATCGCCAGGGCACGATATCGGGGTGACATTGGCACTAGTATAAAGAGTGGGGGTTACACCTTCTACTTCATACGTGCCCGAATCTTTACAATAATTATTATCAACTACTGTGACAGAATAAATGCCAATATCTATAAATGTTAAATTCTGGCTTGTGTCACCTGTGTTCCAATTGTAATAGTAAGGTTCGGTGCCTCCTTCAACATCCAGGTAAATTGCTCCGTTCGAACCATTGATAACAGACACATTGACGATGGAGGCATCTATGACAAGAGGGTCCGGTTGATCCAATGTAATGCTCTTTGTTTCAGTACATCCGTTACTATCGGTGACAGTCACATGATATGTGCCAGCTGCAATGCCGCTTAAGTTTTTGGTGGTATCATTTGTGTTCCAATGATATTGGTAAGAACCTACACCTCCAAATACTGCAAGATTAATACCTCCATCTTCATCTCCATGGCAATCAATATTGATTTTACCGGAATATACCCTAATTTCTTCAGGTTCGGGAACATTTATTACACTCAATCCTTTTTCTTCATTATCATCAGTTACGGTTACACTATAATCTCCCGATGAAAGATTGGTTATGTTTTGTGTGGTGTCACCATTGCTCCAATTGAATGAATAGGGGGCAGTGCCACCGCTTAAAGAAAGCGATATTGCTCCATCGCTGCCGCCATAACAATTGATAGCCGTTACAGTGTGGCTAACATCAATTATAGATGGAAAGTTAACGATGAAATTGGTATCATTTGAGCAATTATTTGTATCCTTGACTGTGACATAATATTTTCCGGGTAAAAGATTTGATATATTCTGAGTGGTTTCGCCATTATCCCAGGAATACGTGTACCCCGGACTGCCGCCTGAAACTGTTACATCAATGCTTCCGTCATTGTCATTGATACCAGTTGCATCTGTTACATCACCTGATAATGATAGGGGAGGAGGGTCTGTGAGTTCATAAAATTCTGTTTGAGTACAATGCTTTGCGTCTGTTACTGTAACCCTGTATGTACCATCATCCAATCCTAAAATCTCCTGATCTTCTTTTCCATTTGACCAAGCATACGAGTATGGGGCAACACCTCCATCAATTGACGTAATATTAATTGAACCATTTCGGTCGCCATAACATGATAATTCCTGAATGGTTTCATTGATTGTAATTTGTTCCGGATGAGGCACAACAAATTCTTTGATTTTTTTGCAATTGTTGTCGTCTGTTACAGTGACTTCATAAGTTCCTTTTGTTAATCCGCTTATGTCTTGTTTTGTGGAATCCTGGCTCCATGAATATGTATAACCGGGAACACCTCCGTTGACTGATATGTCAATGGCACCGTCGCTGCTATTAAAACAAGTTGTACTATCTATTGTAGCAGAAATGTCAATAGCAGTAGCCGGGTGATTAATTGCGAACCCTGTTGTTTTTGTACAACTGTTGTTATCTGTTATTGTTAAATAATACGATCCGGCAATCAGATTATTAATGTTTTTTGTTGTGTCGCCATTATCCCATGAATAATCGAAAGGGGGAGTTCCGCCTGTTATTGTTAAATCTATTGAACCGGCAGAGTCGCCATGGCAATTATTATGATTTATGGTATTATCGATTGTGATATCGAGGGGTTCAGTCACTTCTAACGTATCAATAAATGTACTGTTAACATCATCAGTAACTGTATAGGAATACTCGCCTGCATTCAATGCATTGATGCTTTCCGTGGTGTCTCCATTACTCCATACATATTCATAAGGAGCTGTTCCGCCATTAACACTTAGGCTTATTGATCCGTTATTTCCACCGTTGCAAGAAACATGAGTAATGGTTTCGGTAACTTGTAATGGTGCTGTATATGAATAAGAAAAAGATACAGCAAATAAAATAACGCATAAAAATATATTATATAATAATTTCATATGTTTATTATTTTTTTCAATGGTCATATGGAGCTCGCCATGATTTTAATTTATTGACTTTGTGAAGTCTAAATAGACTGTTAATAAACATTCTCGTGTGTGTCAAAAAAATGTCATGGCTCGGTTCATAATGAATGATTTTTATCATCACTGATCCGAAAAAAAATAATTTACGAATCATATATAAACAAATTTAATAAAAATAAATCAAAAAAAGAAATTTAAATATACATGTTAATCACTTATACCTGGTTAACAGTTTATTACGATGAAAAGAAAATTGTTTCATTGAGCACATATTGTCAGAATTTAAATGAAATTCCTACATTAAAAGCACCATATAACCCACGGCCTGCTTCCAGGAAGGCTGAAAATTGGTTGGAGAAATAATACCTGCAACCAAATACGGGCCCAAATAAAGGAGTTGTATAGTTTTCTTCTTCAAAATATTCTTTTGATTCTTCCGGTATATTTTCAAAATCGGGATTATTCACAATATGATGTTCAACGCCCAAATACAAAGAAAGATAAATATCCCATTTTTCAACATTGATTTCTGTTGCAAGGTGTTCGTTTAATAATGGGGCGCAATGAAGGCTTCCGAAGACCCCAAAAGATATAAAATGCCAGTTATATGAAAAATAACCGTCAAAATCTTCATAAATCCAATTGGTATACCCAAAAAATATACCAATACCTAAATATTCACTTGCCCCGTATTCAAAATTCAGATTTAAAGGAATAGAATTTTCAACAACATTATTAAATGTCCTGCCTTTGTTTGGTTGAAAGTAAACGAAGTTTAAACCGGCACTAATGATTTTATTTCCTTTTTCATAGGCTAACTTCGAATCTGTTTGATTCATGTTGAAATTCCCTGATCCGAATGAAATGAATGTTGAACAAAGAAATATCATTAAAGCGGTATACATATTTTTCTTATTCATACTTTTCTGTTTTTAGTTCTTAATGTTTTTAAAGTTCATGAAATTTGAGCATGCATTGAATGTTTTAAACAATACAAGGAAACATAAACATCTCTCAGGTTAATAGATTGCTAATTTATACTTTTAAATTTATAAACAAACACTAATTGCCTGTCCATAAAGTAAAGTGTTTGTTCTATAAAGTTCAAATTCGAGGCGTGTGAGGAATCTAAACCGGAGAATACTGAAGTATTTGAGGATTTAGATTTCGAGCAACAACGAAGAAGTTGGACTTTATAGACAAACACTAATTATTCCGATTGTTTCATAAGAGCAACTCCAATGCCAAACGTTAGCATATCATCATTAAATTTCAGCAAATTCATTGATGAATAATAACATTGGAGTTCTGCCTGGAGTATCCAATCATTCTCTAATTCCATTTCAATTCCACCTGAGAAATTCAGATTTAACCATTGCAAACTATATGTTGAACCTATATAATGTTCAGTAAATTCAGATTGATTTGGCTCAAGATGGTAAATTTCACCTTCTTCGGGTTTTGGATAAAGGTACCTGAGCTTATCTTTAATGATGATAGTGGGAATGACTGCTCCTGATATATAAATAGTATAATCGTCTTTTTTTTCCATTTCTTGTTTTATCCCGATTGGTGCCTGAAGAAATAAAAAATCATATTCTTTGTATTCGGGGTCATAGCAATTGGCACAATCAGCATGATCGCGGATGCCTAATTTACTTCCGGTATACCTGATTTTACCTTCTATCCTGAGATCGTATTTTTTATCAATAGGCCGTTCAAACCGGTACCCTACAGAAGCACCTAAAGGAAAAGCCTTATGGAAATTCATTAGATTATACCCACCGTCAATAAAGAAACCATGACGCGGTTCAAATTGAGCAAATAAAATAATATTTGTAAATAGTATACCAAACGTAACACATAAGATTTTTTTTGTATTCATAATATTTATCATTGTTATAGTTTTATTGATTTCCTAAAATTATGGGTAAACCATCCTTATTATTTCCTATAATTACAGTTTTTGCATTATTACTTTCTGACAGCTTGATTGTGGCTTCAATTCCTCGCATTTTCAATAAATTTTCAGTGAGGCTATTATTTATAATATTATTTGCTCTCGCTTCTGCTTCTGCTGCAATTTTTTTTCGTTTTGCTTCCAATTCTTCTCGTTTTAGCCTGTATTTATAAGCAAGGGCTTCCTGTTCTTCTTTTAATTTTTTCTCTATGGCCTGTTTAATTGTTTCAGGGAGTTTTATAGATCTTATCAATAGGGCATTCATGTGTACATTGTTTTTTTTAAGCGCCTTTTTTGTTTCTTTTTTAATGTTTTCTTCAACATCTTTTCTCTTTGTGGAATAAACTTCTTCAGCGGTATATCTTCCTATTACACTCCTTACAGATGATCGAAGTTCGGGAATAATTAATTCAACTATATAATCTTTTCCAAATTGTTCATGAAGAAAGCCAATTTTGTTATAAAACGGATTAAATCGAATGGTTACATCCATTATAATTGAGAGTCCGTTCTTATCAAGTACATCCAATGTTTGTTCCCGTTGTTGTTTTTTTACATTATAAATATACATCTCATTCCACGGTGCAATAATATGAAATCCCGGATTATAAATGTGGTCTTTATCAAGCCCTACTGTAAACTTCTTAAATACAACTCCTCTTTCTCCGGGTTTAATGGTAATAAATGTTGCATTTGTAAATACAAGTATGCCCGTTAATATGATGATCACAGCTAACCAAAATAATATTTTTCTTGGCATTTTGTTGAAAAGTTTTTCTTTGGTAAAGTAAAAAATCAATTAATTTAGCTCTGTAAAAATAATAAAAATAAAAAATATTGAGTATTATATGCAGATATTTTATGTGAAGTATTCTAAGATTGGTTTTATTTTTCTTTACCTTTAAATAAAATTATACTTAATTTAAATAATATGAACCGAGCCATGACAAAATTTTTACACCCCCACATGATTATTGAAATCTATTTAGATTACACAAAGTCAATAAATTAAACTCATGCCGAGCTCCATATGACCTTTAAAAATCAAATTATAAACAAATGAACGCGGATAAATTAAAACCATTGATCAATTTACTTGATGATCCGGATAGTGAAGTATATTCCATTGTATCCGCACAATTAATCAATCATGGTAAAAACATTATTCCAGAATTGGAAAAAACATGGGAGTACTCTGTGAATGAGTCGCTACAAACACGCATAGAAGATATTATTCATGAAATCCATTTCAGAAGCACACAAAACGATTTATCCAGTTGGATTAACCAGTATAGTCATAATCTCCTTGAAGGCGCATGTTTAGTTGCTAAACATCAATATGCAGAACTTGATATAAAACAAATACAGGGATTTGTTGACGTGATAAAACGTGATGTATGGTTAGAGTTGAATAATAATCTTACCGCATTGGAAAAAGTAAAAATATTGAACCGCATTGTTTTTGATATTCATGGATTTGCTGCTGTTCCAAAAGACATGAATATGCCTCATCATTATTATATTAACCGGTTATTGGAAAATAAAAAAGGAAACGATATTTCTGTTGGAATCCTTTATCTGATCATCGCTCAAAAACTTGATATACCTATTTATGGAGTGAATTTTCCACACAATTTTTTATTGGCATATATTGACCAATACAATTATGGAAAATTATTTCGAGATAATATCCTCTTTTATATTGACCCTTTAAACAAAGGAATAACATATGGTCGGGAAGAGTTGGAGTTGTTTATAGAAAAGTTAAGAATACCTGCAAAAAAATCTTTTTTTACTCCCTGTGATAATATTAAAATCATACAACGCCTTATATCCGGTTTGATGACATCGTATGACGAAGCGAACCATAATGAAAAATTAAACCAATTACGTGAATTATTCTCTATTGTGAGCTGATAGGTTGATTTAGTAAGTTGAACGTCTGTATTTGGTTTTTAGAAGTTAGAAGAAGGGTGATTTTAAATTGTTAAATCGTTTAATTGAGAGAGCGGATGTGTATGTGGAGTTGGGCATAGTGGCTTATTCTGACATCTGACATCTGAAATCTCAAAAAATTAACCACTACATTTTCATAAGTACCATAAAATTTCAAAAACCTCATGCCTGGGATTTTGTAATTTGATAAATTTTACTAATTTTGAGTTGAGCTGTATTCTTTGTTGAGAAAAACCTGGAGAAAAGGAACAATAAAAATATTTATTTTGCTTTAAGTCAGGTTTTTCCTGAATATAATAGATGCCTTTATTCGCATTGAATACAGACTTAGATCAACTATTAACCAGGTAAAAATGGATTGCCATTTGAACCATAAAAATATTCCTGCCTTGAAAATACAAACACTTCATCAATTTTATGATTTAATGCTTGAAACACACGATTTACGAAAAAAAATCGTCAAACAATATGTTGATGAAAGCATGAAAATTGATTCAAACGAAATTGATTCGTTAAAAAGTTACCTCGATTCATTAATCCAAATAAACCAAAAAGACGGATATTATATTCTCCGGGTTGAAGATGAACTTGAAATAAATTTGGATTTGACGTATGAGACCGAAGAGCTTAGAAAAGATATTATGTATCTTGAAGAAGGCGAAGAACGGTTTATTCAATATCTTTCCGAATTGCACAACGATTTTGATTCCCAGGTTGGCAAGGGTGTTGAATATTTAAAAGACCTGAATATCCGGAATTTTATTACAGACAGGGATGGAACCGTTAATAATTACTGCGGACGCTACAGGTCATCTATACAATCCATTTATAATGCTGTTTTTTTAACCCGCTTTGCACATAATGTAGCAGAACAATCAATTATTTTAACTTCTGCTCCATTGGAAAATATTGGGTTGGCTGACATCAGTGTAAGTCCTGACCATTCATTTATTTATGCTGCTTCAAAGGGAAGAGAATATTTAAATAACGGACAGAGAAACCATTTTCCTATCGAACCATTCAAGCAAGAGAAACTTACTGGATTAAACAAAGTATTGTCTGACACGGTGAAACGATCTGAATATCAAAAATTTGCATTGATTGGTTCCGGTTTGCAATATAAATTCGGACAAACAACCATTGCCAGGCAGGATGTAAATTATTCCATACCTGAAAAAGAATCAGAGGACTTTTTTCGACATATTCAAGGCATTGTACAATCAATAGACCCTCAAAATAAATTTTTCAGGATAGAAGACACGGGCAAAGACATTGAAATTATACTTACACTTGAAGACGCTCACGGAGAAACAAGGGATTTTGATAAAGGAGATGGTGTCAGCTTTTTGAATGAAGATATTGGTTTGCATATTGAAAGCGGGAGCAACTTAATTTGCGGAGACACCCCTTCTGATGTGCCCATGGTAAAACATGTCAATGCCCATTCTGAAAATAATGGAGTGATATTTGTAACTGAGGATGGTGAATTAAAAAACCAGGTGAAAAAATACAGTCAATATCCTTTTTTTGTATCAACACCTGATGTATTGGTTACTATTCTCAACCAAATAGCAATTATATAGTGTTTGTTCCATCATGTCCGCTAACTTCGTTACGCTTGCCCCCAAATTGCTCATTTACCACAGTAAACTGCGCTTTTTGTGGCTGCGCAAGCCTCGTTATCGAACATTATGATCCAAACACCTGAGTTTATAGACAAACACTAAATATAAAAAATACTCTAAGTTTATTATATTTGTAAATAACGAAATCTTAAAAAACAACTCATATGGGAACTAAAGGTATTATTTTTGACTTAGACGGAGTGATAACTCAAACGGCAAAGGTTCATTATAATGCATGGAAGCAGACATTTCAGGATTTTTTGGAAAAAAAGGGACAACCTACACATTTTACATATGATGAAGATTATGTCCCTTATGTTGACGGGAAACCCAGATATGAAGGCGTGCAATCATTTCTTGAATCCAGAGGAATACAATTGCCTTTTGGCAGCATAGCTGATGCTCCGGGAAGCGAAACAATATGTGGTATAGGGAACCTTAAAAATGATAAATTCCGGGAAATTGTATTAAATAAGGGTGTTGAATTATACGAATCAACAATTGATTTGGTAAAAAAAGCAAAAGAAAAAAATATTAAAGTAGGAGTTGCGTCATCAAGTAAAAATTGTCAATTTATATTAGACGCTGTCGGTTTAACAGATCATTTTGAAACCATTGTTGATGGCAATGTATCACAAAAATTGAATTTGAGAGGTAAACCTCAACCCGATATATTCATAAAAGCAGCAGAGAATATGGGCTTGTATCCGAATGATTGCGTTGTGGTTGAAGATGCCCTTGCAGGAGTAAAGGCCGGGCAAAATGGGAACTTTGGATTAGTATTGGGGGTTTCAAGGAATGGTGATCTAAATGATCTAAGAACCAACGGAGGCGATATTATTGTTCGGGATTTGCAAGAAATTACACTGGATGATATTGGGCATTGGTTTGATAAAGATGTGCATGAAGATAGTTGGATGTTATTATTTAATGAATATACACCAAAACAAGAAAGGCTGCGGGAAGCCTTAACTACCGTCGGGAATGGATATTATGGCTCCAGAGGTGCTTTTGAAAGTGAAAAAATGAAGGATAATCTATTTTATCCGGGAACGTATATCGCAGGATTGTTTAACGAATTGCCTTCTGAAGTGCACGGAAAGACCATATATAATAATGATTTTGTGAATTGCCCCAATTGGCATCTTATACAATTTAAAATTGGTGATGAGGAACAAATATATAATTTACAAAACATTAAGATCATAGATTACAAACATCAGCTGAATATGAAAAATGCAATTGTTCAGCGAATGATCAGGTGTGAAGACCAGAAAGGACGTATCACCAAAATTGAAACTAACCGGTTTGCAGATATGGTGAATCCTCATATTGGTGCAGTTAAATATTCCATCACACCTGAAAATTACAATGACAACATTACATTCATCTCAGGAATTGATGGAGCCATCATCAATTATGGTGTGGAAAGGTACAGACAATTAAATTCTTCTCATCTCGAAACCGTAGGGACACAGGCTGAAGACGGACTGATCCATCTGCATTCGCGCACCAATGCTTCACATGTGGACATATACATGAGTTCACGGAATACATTATACAAAGAAAACAGTATATTTGAAGCATCAAGGGAAGTTCAAACTTACGATGATGCAATATATGAATACATATCATTTGATGCAGAAGCAGGAAAAACGTATTCACTCGAAAAGATTTCAGGTATCTACACATCAAAAGACCCGGACATTAAAGATCATGCTGCCGAATCAAAAAAAACGGTGAAAAAAGCAAATGATTTCGATCAACTTTTTGAAGGCCATAAAAAACAATGGACCCAATTATGGAATAAAGCAAACATTGAAATAAAAGGTGACCGGTTTGTCCAACGGGTAGCACGTTTGCATACCTATCATTTGCTGGTAACCTGCTCAGTCCATAATAAAAAAATTGATGCAGGTATGCCGGCAAGAGGTTTACATGGAGAAGCATACAGAGGCCATATATTTTGGGATGAATTATATATTTTACCCTTTTATAATAAACATTTTCCTGATGTTGCTAAAGCATTATTGGAGTATCGCTACAGACATCTTGATGCTGCTAAAAAAAATGCAAAAGAACATGGTTATGAAGGCGCTATGTATCCCTGGCAAACAGCAGATGATGGCAAAGAAGAAACCCAGGTGATTCATTATAATCCAATGTCTGATTCATGGGGGCCGGATTTGAGCCGGCGTCAACGACATGTATCCATAGCTATTGCATATAATATGTGGGAATATTATCAAAATACCAATGATAAACACTTTTTAGATGCATTTGGTGGAGAAGTAATATTTGAAATATGCCGTTTTTGGGCAAGTATAGCAGAGTATGATGAAGAAGATAAACGCTATCATATAAGAGGAGTCATGGGGCCGGATGAATTCCATGAAAAATATGCCGGAAAACCTGATGATGAAGGAGGTATTGACGATAATGCGTATACAAATATATTAACAAGCTGGTTGCTCAGAACGGCCAGTGAATTATTTAATGTAGTTTCTGATCAGGTAAAAGAAAAATTGAAACTGTCTGATTCCGAAATAAAAAAATGGATTAATATTTCAGAAAACCTATGCATACATATCTCCGAAGATGGGGTGATTGAACAATTCAAAGGCTTTTTTAAACTCAAAGAATTGAATTGGAATTACTATAAAAAGAAGTATGATAATATCCGGAGAATGGATAGAATCTTGAAAGCAGAGGGTGATTCACCTGATAATTATCAATTAGCCAAACAGGCAGACACTTTAATGCCTTTTTACCTTCTCTCACCCCAAAAAATAAAGGAAACACTGAACAAAATGGGATATGATTATGATGACCCGACGTATTTATTACAAAAAAATTACGACTATTATATTAATCGTACCACACATGGTTCTACATTAAGCTACGTTGTCCATTCATATGTTCTTAAATATTTGTCTGTTGATAAATGGTTTATATGGGATTGGTTTATTAGTGCAATGAAAAGCGATATTTATGACACCCAGGGAGGAACTACATTAGAAGGAATACATGCAGGAGTGATGGCCGGAACACTTGACATAATCATCAAAAATTTTGCAGGATTCAGCATGGAAGAAAAAATTGAAATATCTCCCCAATTGCCTGATCATTGGGAGTCTATAAGCTTTCAAATGGAATACAAAAAAGAATTATTTAAATATACTATTACACAAGAAACAATTGAAATTGAAAATGTAGATGACCATGACAGCAAGTTATCGGTACTGGTAGACGGAGAAACATATAAACTTCATGGACAAAAACATTTAAGAATCCCATACAATCTGTCAGATGTTTAAATAATGAATATATAACAGAGTAATGAATAAAAAAGAAGGTTCTACCACGAATTTAATGGTAACTTGCAATTTGTTTATATATAGTTGAGTG
>CAZJWE010000017.1:0-29119 GCA_964549265.1 uncultured Bacteroidales bacterium
TGATGAATTAACAGATTTAACCCTTTACTCTGAGCCATTGGAAATATTACTGCAAACCGAACAATGCACCTTTGAAGTCACCAATACCCAGGATTACACCGATGGCGAAACACCCATTGAAGGCTCCCTGCGATACGTGGTAGAACAAATCAATGCCGGGGTAAATTGCAGTGAAATACCTGAAGTCAGGTTTAATATACCACAGGATCCTCCGTGCACTATAAGCATTAAACGAAAACTTACCATTTCAAATCCTATAATAATGGATGGAGCAACACAACCTGGTAGTGTTTCAGAAGATGAACGAAAAATAAGCATTATACACGTTGGTACACAAAGATTTGAAATTTCAGCTTATAGTACCATAAAGGACATACATTTTGATTTTAATGCAGGCTATTATAGTAATGTTCAATTTAAAAGCCATAGTGAAATAAATCATTGTATTTTCAGTAGTGGATTAATGTTTACAGGAGACAGTACTATATTTACAAATAATACAATCAATGCATTTTATGGGGAAGGATTTAATATTTCAAATAGTGAGTATATATCTATAGGTTTACCCGGGCATGGAAACCTACTCAGAGGATCTACAATAGATCATATATCTTGTTACAATTCAGAAAACATTTTCATATCAGAAAATAAATATTCCAATAGTTTTGTAAATGCTATAAAGCACTATAATTCTTCAAATGATACGATTGCTCCTCCATCAATCACAGATGCAGAAAAATTGGTAACAGATGAGATTCAGGTAAAAGGAGTTTCATCGCGTCAGGGGATTATAGAAGTCTATCTTGTCCGTGAAGATGCCACAAATAATACTAAAGAATACACTTATTTATCAAGAAATTCTGATGATCTCACATACAATGCCGTAAACGATAATTATAAATGGAGTTTTATTTTGTCAGGAATTTCACTTGAACCAGGTGATAAAGTAGCTGCTACCCTTACAGATACCAATAACAATACTTCCGAATTTTGTTTACCGCATGATATCACTACACTGGCATTACAAGCAACTATTAATCATGTGTCCGGCCAATGCACCGGCGATACATTCAGCCTTTCAGCAGGCATAAGTTACAACCTCTCCGGGCATTCTGCCCCACCTTACCAATATGTTTGGAACTCTTCCACGGGCAGCACCGTGCTGAACTGTACTGATTGTGAAGCACCGGTAGCCACCATTACAGATACCACCACATATTATGTAACCATTACCGATGCTGATGGATTAACCGGAACAGACTCCATCACTGTAAATACTCTGCCGGTCCCTGTAGCAAATGCAGGTACAGACCAAACAATTTGTGCAGGCGGTACTGCTACCCTCACTGCTACCGGCGGCACATCATATTATTGGAGTACAGCGGATACCACTGCCGATGTTTCAGTACAACCCCTGGTGTCGACAACTTACATGGTTTCTGTAACAAACGAACATGGCTGCACTGCAACGGATGAAGTGGAAGTAGCTTTACATCCCCCCGTGAATCCCACCATTACTTCCGACGAACCTGCACTGTATTACATTCCATGTCAGGATGGATATACCAATGATCCGATCACATTATCATTATCCCAAACATATGAAGAATATACATGGTACAAAGACACATCTGATTTGGATAGCGGGCTCGTGGCTTATTACCCTTTTAATGGCAACGCCAATGATGAAAGTGGCAATGGGAATGACGGAACAGTGAACGACGCTGATTTAACTATAGATCGTTTTAATAATGTTAATAGTGCTTATGCATTTGATGGAATAGATGATTATATAAATATTCCTTCTTATAGTGAAATGAGTATGACAGACGCCGTAACCATTTCTGCTTTTATTAAAACCAATTATAACGGAAGTCAAAAGTATAGCTTTATCTATGATCGTGTGGAAACAAATGATGGCTATGGACTTGCCATTGATGATAATGGTCAATTACGATTAACAATTAATGGTGGAAGAAAAACTGCTGTATCAGAAGAAAAAGTTAATGACGATGAATGGCACCATGTGGTGGGCACTTATGATAGAGGAAAAGGGATTATGAAAGTATATATAGATGGTGTTCTAAAAGGAAGTTCGAATTATTCTTCTCAAATAACATACTCTCCTGAACCAAGAAATAATATAGGAGGTAATCCTGGTGGTTCTGGAGAATATTTTTTTAATGGAAAAATTGATGATGTTCGTATTTATGATCGCGCTTTAAGCCAAAATGAAGTTCAGTCACTTTACAACCTAAACGGGTGGTGCGGGCCGAATGTTGACCTTCAAAACGGACTGGCTGTCTATTACCCTTTCAATGGCAATGCCAATGATGCGAGTGGAAATGGGAATGATGGCGAACTACGAAATAACCCAACATTAACAGAAGACCGTTTTGGAAACCCAAATAGCACTTATGATTTTGATGGGATAGATGATTATATTCATATTCCTCATTCAGAGAGTATTGATATCACAGAAAAGATCACAATAAGCGCATGGGTGGTTTTAGACCAGATCAATGATTACAACATGATTATCGCAAAAAGAGCATGGCATACTACCCAATATCAAGTCAGTGTGAGAGGTGTTGTTGGAGATCCGGGCGATTTAAATTTTTTCACCGGATCCAATCATGTAGTTTCGTATGAATTTCCGACCCAACAATGGGTGCATGTATTGGTTACAGCAGATGATGTGGCAGATGAAACAAAATTTTATGTTGACGGAGAATTGGTAGGGGTTAATACCGATGATGTACAGTTAACCTCAACAGACAAATTTTTACGCATCGGGGAAAATTCTTGGAACAATGGATATTGGGAAGGAAAAATTGATGATGTCAGGATCTATAACAGAATTCTCAATGATAATGAGATTCAGGCACTTTATAAAGAAAATACTGATAACCAATTTGAATTCATTTCAAACAATCCATCCATCCAAATTACCGAACCCGGCACATACTCTGTAGAAGTAACAGACATAAACGGCTGTGAAGGAGCCCAAAGTATTATCATCAACGAACAAAAAGAAGCCGGGTACGAAGACATTTATGCAGTAACCAACACGAATAACGAAGGTAAAGGATCATTAAGACAAGCAATAAAAGACATTAATGCCAGCGAAAATGGTGGGGAAATTATGTTCTGTATCCCGGGCGAATCGCCTCATACCATTAACCTGACATCCGAATTACCTCCTGTAAGAAAACCAATAAACATGGATGGAAATACCCAGGCACCTAACGGATACCTGGGCAATGATTATTTGATCCGTATATCTTCATCAGGATTCTCAGGTGAACTGTTTCAAATCAATTGTGACAGCGGATCCACAATACAAAATATTGATTTTGATGCACAGGCAGGGAACGGGATTGTATTATCTTCCAATCATGTACATATAATTAATTGTCATATCCACGGCAATACCCCATTGTCCATTAACGGGGATTCTAATCTCATTGCCAATAGTGTGTTGTATGTTAATGCTAATCAGCAAAACAGACATTCCATAGTCATTTCCGGGTCAAACAATACTATTGGTGGCAATGGAAATACCAATAAAATCAGAAACGTAAACGCCGATGCTGCTGGTGTTCTTATTCAATCTTCCGGACAACAAAACCTGCTCTCTGAAAATAAATTCTTAATGCACATCGAAACTTCTGCTGACAGCATTCACAGCCTTATGCCCAATGCAAACAACAACATGTCACCTCCCGAAATCACATACATCAATTATTATAACGGGAATATTGAAATAGAAGGGACTTCTGCATACAATGGCGATGTGATAGAAATATATGCCGTGGAAGGAACCGTAGCCGGCCATAAAGAATTCAGATATGTAGCCTCTGTGGCCAGCCTGAATAATACCTGGCACACCACCATTCATGATTTTGATTATTCCGGGCAGCTTTTTAGTGCCACCTCAACATTGAACCATAATACCTCTGAACTCAGTACAGTGGCAGAAGCCTCTTCAGAAATTATCAGTGGGCCCAATCAACTTTGCCTCGGCGAAACTGCAGCATTCTCCACAACACTCAATCCAGCGAATATTGATAATTATACATGGGAGATGGGAGACGGCACCACCTATACGGATGCTGAAATAACACACACCTATGCTGATACAGGTGAATACACAGTGATGCTTACTGTTGGGTTCAGTTCTGGCGAAACAGAAGAATTTGAAAAAGATATTACAATGCTCTTGACCCCGGATTTGTATGTGAATATTACAACCAATGCCCCGGAAGAACAAACAATAAGCCTGAATGCCACCCACGATACTTATGTCTCAGAAAGAAATTCAGGTACTAATTACGGCTCAGAAGATAATCTGTTTGTTGAAAACAGAGAGGTTTCAGGATTGTTGGGGTTTTTCTTTAATGAACAGAAAAGGGCACTGATAAGATTTGAAGATTTATCATCTACACTTCCTTCAGACATTGAAATTGTCAGCGCCACAATGAAATTAAGCGGAAACGGCCATAGGTCCGGAAATAATGGCATCGTTGCCCAGGTAGTAGGAGGATGGGATGAAAATAGTACTGTTTGGAATGACCAGCCGGATTATATATTAAGAGACAAAAAAGTCTTGCCGCCTCCAACTTCAATGGATCAGGATTACTCCATTGACATCACTGATTTTGTTGAAGAATGGTATGATAATGTTGAGACAAACCATGGAGTAATCATTTACTTCCCGGAACCGGTAAGACATCAACAACGTTTTCGGTTTTATTCCCGTGAAACAGATGATGAAGCCAATAAACCCAAACTTGAAATCACGTACAGATTTAACACACCTACGGTATGCGAAGACGAGCAGGTGTCTGTGAATGTTTCCGGGGCCGATGCGTATACCTGGGCTCCAAATGACTTTTTAAGCTGTACCGACTGCCATAACCCTGTTATTATTCCTTATGACACCTCTGATTACCAGGTGGTAGGGATGAATGCCAATGGATGTACAGACACAGCAGAATTTACCATCAACACGCTTCCTGCTCCTGTGGCAGATGCAGGCCCTGATTTGGGAATATGCCCGGGAACATCTGTCATTCTCAATGCCAATGAAGGCGATGGATTATCATATGCATGGAGCCCTGCTGACGGGCTTAGCTGTAACGATTGCCGAACCCCCACCGCATCGCCTGATCAAACAACCATGTACACGTTGACTGTTTCCAATGCAGCAGGCTGCTCTGCTACCGACCAGGTGCTTATTACCATGCCAGACCCCGCCATTTATGATTGCTTTGACCATGCCATGATGCTCGATATGAATGGAATGGATTACTGGTGCTCTGATGCTGCCGTATACACCAATGAAGATGCAACACCCGACCATGCGGCGCCTTCATGCATGACTGGCGGGCCGGTGGCCAATAAATGGTTTAAATTCACCGCCACTACCCGGACTGTCAAAATCATTTTGTCAACAGGAAACGGGCAGGGAACTTTACGGAACCCGTATTTAACACTCTGGAGTCAAAATGGGTCTGAAATGGCATGTGAAAGGTCTTCAAATGCAGATGATGATTTGTTTTTAATATATGATCGTCTCCGGACCGGACGAACATATTATTTTTCGGTGGATAGCGACGATGAAACACGGGGTACTTTCAGCCTGTGCCTGAGCAACGGAAGAGACAATGACTTTTTTCATTTTGCCACCGAAATTGCCAATCCGGAAGATTGGTGTGCCGGTGAATCCAACTGGAAACAGGATTATACAACAGTTGGCGCTACCAGGGACATGCGGGGCTCTCGTTGTATGAGAAGGCCACAATATAACAAATGGTTTAAATTCAAAGCCATTGGAAACAGGGTAACCATCAGTGCAGCACCAGACGGAGATAATCCAATACAGAGGACTGTCCTTGCACTATTTAATAACAGACGCAGAGAGGTTGATTGCCATTATGCCGGCTCCAATGGTACACCCATGCTTGAAGATATACAGGTAACACCTGGCGAATGGTACTATGTATCTGTTGATAACCGGGGGAATAGGAATTATACCGGGAGGTTTGACCTGTGTATAAACAGTTACTATGACTATGACTATGCAGAAGGCGCTAAGATTATTGACAATGCCCAGGCTTGGTGCTCCGAACTTGAAGCATATACAACAGAAGGGGCTACACCCGACAGGGATCGAGGTTCGTGTTGGGATAACGGGCCCAACAACAACAGGTGGTTTAAATTCATTGCCGTGAGTGAATATGCTGAAATAACCCTTAAAAAAAACAATGAATATGGTACTATTTCCGAACCCTGCATCGCCCTGTGGGATGATGAGTATTCTGAAATGGCCTGTGAAAAACAAACAGTGCCAAACCAGGATGAAATAACCATTACAGCCAACAACCTCATACCCGGTGAGTGGTATTATATTTCGGTTGATAACCACAGCAGGTTCTCATTCCCAATACCTTTCCTGCCACCTTCTTTATCGAATACAGGAACATTCTCTCTGTGCATTCAAAGCGATTTTGATGGCGACATATTCTATTCCATTGCAGATGGTGACTGGGACGACAATATATGGTCCTTTGATAAATACGCGACACTTGGCAATGGACAGACACCAGGCCCCGATGACATGGTAATCATTTACGACCATACGGTAACCCTGAGGCATGATGCCACCATATCCAAAGCCCTGATATCGGTTGAAAATCAGGATGCCTGGCTCAAAATGCAGGGTGGAACCCTGAATATTGAAAACGGATTGCAAATCATAAAAAATTGTCCTTAAATTAATTAGTATAAATAATGTGTATGAAAAGGTTTATAACATATAGCACTTACATTTTAATTCTTCTGGCAATACAAAATACATTGTATTCGCAGGAAAAACAAACCGGGGTGTCCATTTCTACTGATAATTATCCGCCACATCCCTCGGCAATGCTCGATGTACGCTCGGCAAACAAAGGAATACTGGTGCCGCGGGTAGATCAATTGCCCGATGCTTCTACCATAAACACAACTGACGGGGAAGGCCTGCTGTTTTATTTAACCGGCCCGCCGGATAAAAAAGGCTTTTATTACTTCAAATACATTGATGAAGAAAGTAAGTACGACTGGGTACGGCTGCGCTACAGCCAACCCCAATATCCCAAAGGGTCTATTATTATGTATTCGGGTGACCTGACGGATAATAATGGTGACCTTATGTTTTATAATGGAAGGGAGGCTTTAGAACAAAATATGGTTGATGACCGTTTTCCTTACCTCGGCCAGGGAAAAGAAGGCACCATCATGGAAGGATGGCAGATATGCAACGGACATAACAACTCACCCGATATGACAGACCGGTTTGTAGTGGGGATATCGGATGATGGGGATCAATATCCTGATTATACAGAATATGGATCATCTGACGATGCTGAGGATGAAGACGAAATTGATAAACCTAAACATACATGGATGATGAATGAAAACAGCATGCCAAGACATAATCATGTAGTGAAAAAACAAGAGTTTTTAAATATGACGTATAATCATAGACATAAATTGGAAGAAGGAAGCCACAAACATACCGTTTATGGAATACATAAAAAAAACCGTGGAGATAAAGCAGGAGATAGTCATTTAAAAGTACAAAATTTCCGGTGTAGTGGTGAAGACATGGTTATGAGTTCTATAAATATTGCAAGATATGTATCCATTGATACATCTTCGAATGATGCTACATTTTCTATAAATGGCTCTGTTGGAAAGGATGCAAACATGCCAGATGATGATGATAATGATGATACGAATGACCAACAAGAAATTGAAAACAGGCCTCCTTATTATACAGTGATATATTTAATGAGAACAGACAGGGGGTATCGCAATGTTGAAAATAATAATAATGAACAAAATTATACAGAAAAGAAAAACCCATTCCCAAAAACGGATGAAAATGAATAGATTAAGCAATAAAACTGGTAGGATTATTTTGATATTCATAATGAATTGGTTGTATGTTGCAACGGGAGTTGGCCAAATCCCCGATGGTGTGCTTATCTCGAACACCCCCGATTCTGTGGCAGCCCCATCGGCTGTATTGGAAGTGCAATCCAAAGACAAAGGTGTATTGATCCCCCGGATCGAAGAAAACGTTAAAAATGACAATGCTGTGATTGAGACCACGGACGGACTGCTTGTGTTTCAAAAAGACGGGGAAAAAGGATTTTGGTATTATGACGAGCATTATGGCGATTGGCTCAGGATATGGGAAGAAGGAGACGGTACCGAAGGTTTCATCATGCCCAAAGGAGGCATCATCATGTACCATGGGTCTGACAGCCTGTTCGATGATAAGGGTGTGGGGAAAAAAGGAACCGAAATGGAAGGCTGGGCACTATGCAACGGAAAAGGAAACCGCCCTGACCTTAGAGGAAAATTTATTGTTGGCGGTGGAGACTCAGAGAGAAAAGAGGAAATGCATCCACTAATACGGGAAAAAATAAGTCAATATACATCAATTCTCAATGAAGGAGGCAATAATGATAACCTGGTTTCCTTAGATGAAACATACCTGCCGACTCATAAACACCCGTTTACGCCAAGTTACCCCACGGAGTTATCTCATCATCATGATTTGAAATTTGGAAGACATGGATATGAATTTATATTAAATAATAATGTTAGTGGGAATCTCGTCCAAATGTTAAATCACATGGATAATCTTTTTTCAATAATCCCAACATTTAAAGAAGGCGCAGGCCATCAACATTCACTTGATGTAAAAAAAGGGACAAGAAAATCAAAAAGATTAGTGGCAAAAGAAAAAGGGATGAGAAATGAAGAAAATATAAAAAAATATAATTCTACAAATGCGAATTATGGAATCAATTACTCTGACTATGAAGAGGCAAAAATTGAAGTCAATATGACAGATGAAGATGAAAATACTATTATAAATAAAGTAGGGAATAGTAATGTAGAAGTTGACATCAGGCCCAAATATTATGTCATTGCATTCATCATTAGAACAGATAACAAACCCAATGAAAAATATGACGAAAACCATAACATTGATTATTTTAAAGAATAATGTATTATGAATGATAAAAAACCATGTATAACATATTTATCAATAAATTTAATTATCGGATTTATCCGGAATCTTTTTTTATTGAAGTATATAATGAAAGGCAATAATCAATCCTACAGGTTCGGGCAAGCATTGCATAGATTTATTATTATTGGTGTTGTTTGTTTTGTAGCACATTCAATGACAGTGGCTCAGGAATCAGATGGAGCTGTATGCATTTCCGAAACCAATAAAGAACCTCAGGAAAATACAATGCTTGAAGTAGAATCTGGTTCCAAGGGTATTTTAATCCCTCATATGTCATTCGAAACCATGCTCAATATTGAACCCAAACATGATGGATTAACCGTGTATGTGACAGATGATGACAAAAAGGGATTTTATTTTTATAAAGAAGACGAAGACGGGGAAGGCAAATGGGTGAAATTAATGAATAGCACGATGGGCAGGCAGGACATCCCGTCGCCACCCGGAACGATTATCATGTATGTAGGGGAAGTAACAAACGAATTGTTTGATGGAGATGGAACAGGTAAAAATAAGATGCAAGGATGGCAGATATGCAATGGGAAGAATGAATCACCTGATTTAAGCGGGAGGTTTATTGTAGGCGCTAAATTTGAAAACCCAAACACATTCCAATCCAATATTGAAGAATCCGGGGGCGAAAATACCATATCAATAGACATGTCACAAATATATCCACATAGCCATACATTTACCCCTATTGATGCAAAAATTGAACCCCATGCACACGATATTACTCGAAGTCAACACCATCATACTTACAAAGCCTATAAAGGGGGGGGCAGTAAAAAAGATAACAAAATTCAACTTGTCAAAAAGAAGAATAGAAGCATAACCAGAAAAGTAGTAAGCGAGGTGAAGAAACTAACAATAAATGAGACCCCTGAAATTCAAAACGAAATTCAATTTGATGCAAAGGAAACAGAAACTAGAGGGAAAGGTATTCATTATGAAAACAGACCCGATTATATAGTCGTTCTGTATTTAATAAAATTATGAGATATATATATTTTGAAACAAAAAAAATGGTAAAAGACAATTATTTTCAATATAATGCAAAAAATAACACCAATGTATAACAAGCATATAAAAAATATAACTGCATGTAGAAATAAAATACCCTTTCCTGGTTATTGTTTTCGTTTGATCAGGTTGAGCTTACTCTTTATTTGTTTTATTATCAATTACAGTGTCAATGCAAATTCTACCGTAACATGCAACGAGTTTGATTTTTCCTTTAAAGTAAAGAATTTAGGATGTGTAAATTATCCGGATGGTGAAATTGAGGTGAACCTGCCCGATGGATTGGATGTAGTTGATTTTACATGGTCAAATGGCACAACAACGTTAAATCAAACAGGCCTTTATGATGGAGAATATGAACTCACCATTACCATAATAGATAAAATGGGCAACACATGCACAAAATCCAAAAAGGTAAACATTTATACATCTTATTATATTGCAACACTAAGCATAGACCCTGTTTCGGATTGTAATGCAAAGGATGGCCAGGTACATATAGAAAAAGTAATCAAAATTCCATTTATAGATAAAGATTTCGGATGTATTGAAAAACCTGAACCACCTTCCATTACTTTTTCTCAACCTGATACATTGTTTTTAGTTGATCAGGATACTACAATCACTGCCGGGATGGAAGCTTTGATTGATACTTCAGTTACCTATTATGGGAATTTAACCATGAACGGTGGTAAATTGGTTATAAAGGGTGCCCTGGCGAGTGAAAACCTTACACTTACAGGAGGAACTATTATTGTTGATACGGGTGCCTTTATCTTATGTGAGAACTTAACATTGGAAGGGAATATAGTAATTAATAATTATGGACATATTGACGCTACCACCTTAACTGTTTATTCACAACTGAATAATTATGATTATATGTTTTCAAGTAAGATTGAGGTCGGCAGTAATGGTGAACTATATAATTATTATAAGACTTCAACATTTGATCTTGAAAATTACGGTCAATTTTATAATTATCATACTGCTAAAGTATATGATAGATATACAAATTTTACAGGCGCTTTCACCAGAAATTATTGCACCATTATGAACGACTCCATCATGATAAACAACGGTGTTACTGTGAATGAAGGATATATTTTTTCCGGGTATGCCTTAACAAATGAAGGTCAATTTTATGTGCAAAACCAAAGTGAGTGCCTGGTCAATGCTTTAACCAATGATGGATTAATTCAGGCAACAGGAGATGAATGCTTTTGTTTTTCAGCTTCTGAAAATATAATATTAAATAATAATTCGTCTATTCATGGTGTTTTTACATCCTGTAATTCCAATTTTAAATGTAATTGCACTGAAATTATTGATGTTACAGATCAGTCTGTCTGGAAGAAGACAGGAACAAAAGATATTACCGGACTGAGTACGGATGAATATGAAGATACTATTTTGATTGGAGATCATTGCTATATTTCAGAAGAATATCTAATAGGAGGAGGCCTTGAAATTGAAATGTTTGGCGACCGGACTATTTGTCCATCGGAAACAGAAACGATTGGTGTTGAAGTAATTTATGATGATGAAAATGATGAGATGATACCACAAATACAATGGAGCCCAACATATGGGATCATTAACTATGATCAACTGACTCATGATGAGTTATATAACCCCTGGGTTGCTCCTATGCAAACTACGACTTATACTGCTACAGTAACACATAAAGGATGTACCAAAACCGGCTCTATAACTGTCAACGTTTTGCCACCACCACCAATCAGTATTTCAAACGACACCACCATCTGCTATGGTGAGCCGGTTACACTATCAAGCGGTTTAACAGGAAATTATGAATATACCTGGGCTCCAAAGACATGGCTTGATGACCCGAATAGCAGTGACCCTATGTGTATTCCAGAAGAAAGTATTAAATACTATTTATTGGCAGAAAATGAAACCACCGGATGTTTCGCCATAGATTCCGTTGAGATCACTGTAAACCCGGTTCCAAACGTAGAAATTACACAAAGCAGTGAAAATATGTGCCAGGGAGAAAGCATCCTGTTTACACCTTCCGGCGCTTCATCTTATACATGGTATCCGGATACCGATCTTGAATATCTTTCGGACGGCACGGTAAGAGCCACCCCCGATGTAACCACAACCTATAGCGTAACAGGGGAAAATGCATCCGGATGCACAAGCACTGTGGAAGTCACCGCCGGCGTTTTCCCGGTGCAGGATGTAACAACAGCGATCAATCCCACTCCTTGTATAGGCAATGACATTCAATTATATGTGACAGGAATCGGCCAGGGGTATCACTGGGAACCTGCTGAATATCTTGACGATCCGAATAGCGCTTCTCCAATAGCTTCGCTTTCCAACCCCGAAACATTTTATGTAACGGTAACAGACCCCAATGGATGCACGTATGAACGGGACATCTTTGTGGATCCGGTAAAATGGCCCGATGCAGGGCCCGATGTGCCGGTCTGCTACGGCGAACCTGCCCAGCTAAATGCAACAGGAGGCGTAAGTGGTTCATATCACTGGGAACCTTCAACAGGACTCAACAACCCAAACATACCCAACCCGGTTGCTAATATCTCATCCGGAATGGAATATACTGTTACCGCGAGAAATCAATTTGATTGTGTAAATTCTGATAAAGTGAGTGTATTCATTGACCCCTCCTGCCGATGCAGCAATTTTACAACCGGCATTACCTATGAATGGAAAGGCGATGTGGACAATGAATGGAAAAATCCACAAAACTGGAACACAGGAGACCCTGCCAATGATACATACCCCGGGACAAGCGCGGATGATAATGTGCTCATTGCTTTTGATGAAACTACAAAACCTGTTCCCGTACTCCCGGAAGATATAACCATCGCAAATATTTGCATGCTTGCAGGGGAATTAGACCTCAGCACTTACTCTCTTATCGTAACCAAAGATGCTACATTCACGGGAGGTACTGTTGAATCGTCCGGACGGGATACCGCCAACGCGATAAAAGTCATACGGCCCGATGATGCCACGGGAAATAGCTCTGTATTTTTTGCCGGAACAGAATTCAACAGCGGGTTGTTGGTGTCCAATGCCGCCGAAATCGTTTTAAATGGCTCTGTATTCAATGGTGTAACAGTACTTCAACAAACAGGGGATAATGATGTACTGTGTGCCGGGGGCAATACTTACAACGGCCCGGTATCATTCATCAATGCCGGCAATGCCCAATGGTCTCTTGCTGCTGCCAATACAGGACAGCCTGATATATACAATGACTTTGCATCATTTGAAAATACAGGATCAGGCAACCTATACCCCTCTACTTACCATACCGATGAGTACAATGGCAATATTGAACTCAATTCAGACATCACCTTCGGTATTCAGGGAGGTATTGTCAGGCTCACCGGTGAGCCTGACCAGCATATCGGCGGAAGTAATACAGACGGAGCCAATGTCATCCGAAAGCTGGAAATTGTTAAAGTCCATTCGTTTAATCATTCGAATGTGTATATGGATGTACCGGTTTCAATTGGCACCAATGATGAAGATTATATCCTGTTTGAAAACGGAATAGTATATAATGACGAAAACAGCATCCTTACCATCAATCTGAATACCGAAGTTTCGGGTGCATCCGACAGCAGTTATGTAAACGGGCCTGTCACTAAGATCGGGAATCACGACTTTGTATTCCCTGTAGGTAAAGACAGGTTTTATAAACCCATCAGTATTTCCAAAGCATCAACTATCAATGAATCCATTGAATATACAGCAGAGTTTTTTGCAGGTGAGCAATCGTATGGCCCGCCACAAAACCCCGTTGAGCATGTGAGCGAATGTGAATACTGGACATTAAGGAAAAATGTGGCAGATGGCATATTGGTCAATATCGGCTTGTCATGGAACAGGCATAGCTGCGATATCCCTGTTGACCTGTCTGAAATGGAAGTCGCCAGTTGGGATGTACAGGGTTCTAAATGGGAATCCCTTGGCCAACAGGTATACCATGGAAGCAGGGAAACTGGCGGCATGTTTACCAGTGAGATCAAAGCCGTGGATTATGAAGCATTTATTATTGCCTCAAAATGCCCGGGTGCAGGCGATCCTATTGGGTTAACATTTAATAATTTTGGAACAGAGATCAATATTGGCGAAAACACCTACTTAACCGTACAGGGGAATATATTAAATGAATACGGCAGGGAAACCGACAAAAAAGGAGCCTTTTTCAATAAAGGTGAGATCAGGCTTACAAGAGACTGGACTAATAATGTAGACAATGAAGCATTCGCACTCTCAGAAGGAAAAGTCATTATGTTTGGAAATTACCAACGCTTCAGAGGTGAGGAAGAAACAACATTCCACGAATTGATAACAGCCGGGGCCGACACGAAAGAAATGTTTAAAAATGTAAAAGTAGACGGTATACTGGACCTCAATGTCAACAGGGTAGAAACCAATACCAATATACTGCACGTGTTGAATGATGATAACACATCCATCAAGCGCATGGAAGGGTTTGTGAGCACCAGTGATACGGGCGGGTTCCTCGCGAGAGACCTCAACCTTACTGCAGGCACGTCCTATGAATTCCCTGTAGGGTCTTTGTACCGCTACAGGCCGGTAACGGTCACACAACTTGAAAACACAGCGACAGGCACTCCATTGGATGAACATACCTATTATGTAGGCATGATCCCCAAAGACCCGAATTATTATGGATTCAACAGGTCAGTCAGGGAACCCACCGTCAAATCAGTGAATCCGGAATATTTCCACATGATCAGAAGAGACGACGGAACAGTGTCTGAAATAACAAAAGACTCTGTTCAACTCGATTTTTATTTCAACAGACTACAAGACAACACATGGCAGAGCGTGGGTCATTGGGATAATGAACCCGAGGACTCGATCAAAGTCTTTGACTATGGCTCAGACATAGCGCCGATATGGAAGAAAACCCGGCCCGTGTATGCATTGGAAGGAGACTCCACCATTCCCGATATCATCAGCATAACGCCCTGGGCAGATTTCAACCAACAGGCATTTGCATTCATCAAAGGAGCCTTTATTGTCAATACCCTGAGCCTGGTGAGCCCTACCGGCCCCGGCGGGGTAACCTATGCACTTACAGGCACTACAGCTGTTCCGGGTGAACCATACCACACCTCCGGAAACAATTCCACCACGCTTGGTGAACCCATGGCCCCTGAAATGCTGGAAGCATGCCATTACCTCGAAGTGTATGAAGATGCAACCACCAAATACGGAAAAATAAAATTTTGCACAGATGGAAACGGGGACATTATTCCATTAAGTAATCCCCCCGGATATTACAAGGTGTATTTTATTGTTGAAAGCGAGGATGGAACAGAAGAAGAGCATCTTGTTGACAAAGACCTGTATGATGTTTATAAAGATATACTGAAATTTAAAGCCGAACCGGAGAAGGAGATCATGTGCCAAAATAATATTAAAATCTCGTTCAGCAATGGCGATCCCTTTGTCTTGTCATTGAGTAATCGTGACTTTGCCATTACCTATGATGACAACGATGAAACAACACCCCCGGATCAGGAACCCGTGTTCCCTGATGATTCAGTAAATTATTTAAAAGTATTTAGAAACGGAACAATGGTGTATGAAATCACAAATAATATTCCAAACTGGGATACCGAAGATATTACAGAACAGGGTGTGTATACCTTTGAGATAGAATTTGTAACAGAAACAGGAACAAGTATTTATAAAGGACAAATTATAGTAAAAGAATGAAATACAGAGAAATAATATATATCGTATTAATTATCCTAAGCATAGGCTTCACGGCGTGGGTCAAACGGTCTGTCCCGAAAATCGCGTACATCAAAACCGAAGTGGTGCTTGAAAATTATGAAGGCATGAAGGATGCCAGCAAACAATTTGAACAAAAAAGGACAGAATGGAAAGCTGCTTTGGATACAGTAAGCAATGAGCTAAGATTGGAAATCAATAATTATATCCTCGATTCTGCTTCTTATACAAAAACTGAAAAACGGGATAAAAAAGAAAAGATCAGGCGGCTCAGGCAAAACCTGCATGTATTGAACCGGAAAATAAAAGAAAATGCCGAAGGACTTGACGTGGAAATGACCATGGAAGTGTTGGAACAAGTCAACACTTATCTGAAACAATACGGGGAAGAACATGGATACGACATGATCTTTGGCACTATGGACGAAGGAACCATTGTGTATGGAATCCCGCCATTGGATGTAACAAATGAAGTATTAACAGGACTGAATAAATATTATTTGGGTGAATAACATACAAAACATATTGATTTTTTGTTTTAGCATGATGATATTTTTATCGTGCACTAAACAATTTCATTCCGAACAGGAAATGTATGAATGGATCAATGATCCGGCAAATGGCCTTGTAAAAGAAAGAATTACCGGGGATATTAAAATCCGGGCTAAGTACCTTCCGCCGGAAGTGTTGGTTTACAGGGAACTGAGCAGGTCATCTGATTATTCACAGCAGGAAAAAGACAGCCTGTTTTCTTATTACCGCCATACCCGTACCTTTATCCTTGAAATTGGCACGGTTAAAATGGATGAAGACATCATGTTCAACAAGGTTCATGCAGTGGAAGAATTTAAGCAAAGAGCTGAACAACTTAATTTTTACATAGGCGAATATCTTTCACTGATCACAGAACAGAAAGAATATGCCCCGTCCCTTACAAACCTCGAAAACACCTATGGCATGAGCACATCAAGAAATATCATTGCTGTGTTTGCACCTGAAAAAGAGAAAAACGAACTCATGGAAGCAGACAAGCTGACACTGAAATTTGATGATGAGATTTTTTCAACAGGCATGAATCATTTTGTATTTAATAAAAAGGAAATTAATAATATCCCGGAAATAAAGTTTTGGAAACTATGATGAAAAAGAAACGAATAATTAAAATTTTTGCCATCATTACGGCATTGAGTATTTTGAATACGGCAGTATTCCCAACCGTGGCATTTGCACTGACATCAGGGCCGAACTCACCGGAATTCAGCTCGTTCGAACCGGTAGCCACTACCGATATGGTAGATGTCTTCTCCGGAGACTTCACCTACAACCTGCCGGTGGTGAATATACCCGGCCCCGACGGGGGAGGCTATTCTTTATCTCTTTCATACCATTCCGGTGTTACACCCGAAGAAGAAGCTTCGTGGGTAGGGTATGGATGGACATTAAACCCTGGCGCCATCAACCGAAGTAAAGCCGGATATCCTGACGACTACAAGGCATCTGACGTCACAAAATACAACAAAACCAAACCCAACTGGTCTGTTTCCGCCAAAGTAGACGGGAAACTCGAATTGTTTTCAAAAGACCAGGGACAGGGTAAAGATCAAATGAACCAGTCTGATATCTATAAAAAAGCGAAAAAAAATAGTGATAACAATAAATACAAAAGTGACGATCAAACATACCTCGGAAAGAAAAATTTTGACAGGCTTTCAGATAGGGGTAAATCCCTGGGGGCACTGAATCTGAGTAAATCTGTTCGCTTCAACAATTACAAAGGTTTTTTTAAAACCTATGGATTTGGCGTTGATGTAAAAGGGTATGGAGGCCTTAGCATGCAAGGCGGATCAGGTGGAATATCAAGTTTAAAACCCAGCGTGGATGTAATGTCTATCCTGGGTAAGTTAGCAACCAAAAAAAATGATAATGACCAAAACGAACAGAAGAAAGCCCATGATATGGATGAACAGAAAAAAAAGACTGCAGGAAAGAAGTTCAGAAAAGCAATTAGCGCAGTAAGAGGGATGGCTGCATGGGTGTCCAGGAATTTACCGAGTTTATATTCCGTTGAAACATATATATACAGGGGGATGCCATTCACGGTTGGCACATACAGAGGAAAGGTTTTAGACCGCAGTGTTTCGGTACAAGCCAATGTTTTTGCCCCTGTGGGAATTGAAGCTGGCTTTACAGGGAATTACAATATACAGGTAAACAAGGCTGAAATGAATCTGGAAGCGTATGGTTATCTTTATAACCCGGATAAAGATAAACACGAAGTTTTTAATGCGGTTGACAACAGCAGTTATCATGATAATGTAATATCTGATTACGTGGTAGAACGGCAGACAGGATATCACAGAAAAGATAAGTATTTAAGCATTCCATATAGCACCCCCGATAATTATGTTGTAACCGGAGAACAAATGATGGGTGGTTTTTCATACCATTATAAAAAACAAGGACACTATTACCCGAATTTTGAATTCAGCAAGCAGGTAATCACAAAGGGTGGCCTGGAGATCGGTGTGGGGCCAACATTCCAGGTCGGGTTTGACTTTGGATTCGGCAACCAGACAACCAAATTAAGAGACTGGTATAGTCCTATAAGTGGTAGTCCATTAAACGGAATGGAGCAGTTTGTTCAGGATAAGCTGAAGTCAAAAGGGTTTTTTAGGTTTACCAATGACATGGGCGGCAATATTGAATATTCAACAGGGAATGAACCTGAAACGGCTGGCTTAGACATTTCTACTGCCTTACTTTCTCCTGATGCAGAAGAAGTAAGATTGAGTGAACTTAGCGGCTACTCTACCAAACGTTCTTCCTACATTGATTTTAATTTGATAGAAAATCTTAAAAATTTTCATACATCAGATATAAGATTTAATAAAACAAATTCAATGTGGGACAACCTTTCAGATGACTACAATGATTTAATCGGCGAATTTTCTATTACCAATGAAACCGGGATGAATTATGTGTACGGATTGCCCGTGTTTACAAAAAATGAGACAAACGTGTCAATTGGTGTGGACAATAGTTTATCGCAAACCATAGAAAACAATTACATATTGCTCCAGAAATTATGTGCCGGCAGTGATGTGTTGAAAAATAAAATCGTAACAGGAGAGAAACGAGACAACCCCTATGCCATGAATTACCTTTTAACCCAAATCCTTACCCATGATTATATAGATGTAGGGGATGACGGCCCGGATGAAAATGACATTGGAGGATGGACACAATTCCATTACAGGCAATGGGAATCAACAGAAACAACCCCGCAAGAATGGTATCGCTACAGAACCCCATATTATGGCATGAACTATAATGAAGGAAACCTGGCAGACAAAACCGATGATATGGGGACCGTGATGACCGGCGACAAACAGGTCTATTATCTCAAAACCATTGAAACAAAATCGCATGTGGCTTTTTTCGTGACAAACAAATCAATCCCCTCGCATTATATTGAATTCACAGGAGGAGAAAAGGATAATTTAGCCGGATCAGGCGAGCCAAGAAAAGATTCGTATGGCGCAGTGCCTTATAATTCAACACCATCTGGAGCAACTTTAGATCCTGCCGGCAATAGCAAAGACCTTAAAAACGAAGGCCAATCGCTCGAAAAACTGGAAAAAATCGTAGTATATTCCAAAAAAGACTTCTCCAAACCTTTACAAACCGTACATTTTGAATATACAAATTCATTATGTGCCGGCCTGCCCAATGCCGAAAATGGTGCCGGAAAACTCACTCTGAAAAAGGTATGGTTTGAAAACCAGGGCATTGTCCGCAGCAAAATAGCTCCTTACCAGTTTGAATACACATATCCTGCCAATTATCCTGACCATATTGGGACTAAATATCCAGGAATCAATGCATTTTTAGCTTCGTTTAATGGGACTGACGAATCAAACCCGCCAACCGGGGAGGTGGTTCAAAACCCACCATATGCACCATATGCCCTGGATATGTGGGGCAATTACCAGGCCAACGGGGCTACGCGGCATGAAAATCATATCCCCTGGGTTTACCAGGGCGAGCAACCTGTGTTTGATGCAGCTGCCTGGAACCTCAAAAAAATAATACTCCCCTCCGGTGGAGAGATACATATCCAATACGAACAAAAGGATTACGCCTATGTACAGGATAAAAAAGCACTTGTCATGGCACCCCTGAAAGACATATCGTCTGACAGTTACAAACCCGATGACACCAAGTTTTATCTTGACCTGAACAGCATCGGAATCACAGATGAAAATGAAAAAAGAGCATATGCAGACGTGCTTAAAGCGTATTTTCTGGCGGACAAAGGAGAACTTCCTCCGCACCATATCTACTTCAAGTTTTTATATTCATTGATGGGCAACCGTGCCGCCGGATTTAATCATTGCGAATCGGAATATGTATCCGGGTTTACATCAGTAAATGATATCGGGTATGATGATGCCGAAGGGACAATATATCTCAGGCTTGGTGATGGCCGGATGATGGAAGAGGTGTACAGGAATTTTTATTCGGGCGTGAACAGGGAAAATACCCCCAAACGCTTATGTTACGAATATGTAGCCAATAATATGGATGGCATGTTAAAAGGCAATCATTGCGGGTGTGAATACGGAAAAAGAGATGAACTGGAAACTGCTATCCAGTCCAATTATAATACAATGATAAAGGGTGACGATTATTCCCAAGGCCAATTTAATGTAGGGGCAATAGCTGCAGAAAGTATCTTTGAAGTATCTAAGCATCTTTTTGACGGGGCCCCAAAGAAAAATAATGTATGCAAAGACATCAACTATCCATTTTCATATTTGCGCGTTCCTGTATTAAAATCTAAAAAAGGCGGGGGCGTAAGAGTGAAACGGCTGTTGATGTATGATCAAGGCATGAATGACGGCATTGCCAAATTATATGGCAGTGAATACATTTATGAGCTCGAAAATGGGTTGAGCAGTGGAGTGGCCACTAATGAGCCCGGCGCCGGACATGAAGAAAATGCACTGGTGCAATTGCTCGAAAGAAAATCACAAAAATTCCTTGGCCGCGTTATCGCCGGGGAAGACAAGAAAAAAATGCAGGGACCCCTTGGCGAAAGCGTATTGCCCGGCCCTTCCATCGGTTATTCAAGGGTCGTCGAACAAAATATTCATACCGGCAAAAGCAATACCGGGCATACAGTGCATGAATTCAATACCGTAAAAAAATATCCCCTTGTTGTAAAAACAACAGACATCAATGATGTGAAGGTGAAAGTTCCGTTATACACCAATTTTTTCAACCTGATTTTGGAAAAATATTGGCTCACACAGGGATTCAGTTTTGTGAACAGAAACATGCATGGCAAACCCCACAAAACATCCAATTATTCAGGTGTATATGAACAAGGCAGTAATGAAGATAAGCTGGTGTCGTATACATTGTATGATTATTTTGACTTTGAAAACGAGAAAATGCCTTTGCTGAAGTACAATCCAAACACAAGAAAATTTTCCGTTACCAAAGAGAATCCGGGAAAAGAAGAAAAAGTCACCATGGAAATGCGGGCAGTCACAGACAAACTATTGGATATAGAACTCGAATTGGACATCAATTTGTTGTTTAGCACCGTTGTACCTACCATTACCATTGGGATAGCGCCAAAATTTGTATTCCAGGATAAAAGCATCAGCTCCCATATCAATTCCAAAGTAGTAAGCTACCCGGCAGTGACCAAAAAAATAACCAATTTCGTTGACGGTGGCATCACCAGCACTGAAAACGTGGCATTCAACCCTGCCAATGGAAAACCCGTTGTAACGAAAACCTTTGATAGTTATCACGATTTAACCCTCGTGAAAAGCAATAAGAGCGATAAACACGATGGAAGCATTAACAATTATACCATCCCGGCAGATATGATTTATCCGGAGCTGGGACAAAAATCTGTAGACAAAGACAATGACAACCGCCTGAGCGAACAAGCCATGTCTTTTACAACCTACGGCAAAGGCCATTGGCTCGACAGCATTATTCATGTCCGCAGTAGCGAATGGAATGATGATGCCATTTCCACCAATGCCGTGATTGCTGCCAATGCAACCAAATATGAAAATAATTGGTTTACAGGCGACAACGAATCAATTCTCGATGTTTATAGCATTCCTGATGCATACCACAATGAATTGAATGATGTATTGAGGCCCGCTGAAACCTATATTTTTAATACAAGCGACATCTCTTCTGCCAATGACCCTGAAAACAGGATATACAATGGCGGCATTATCGAACAATTTACCATGTTTGACTGGCAGAGAATGCCTGACCCCAAATGGCTGAAGACAAGCACCATCACTAAATATTCACCCCATGGCAACCCGTTGGAAGAATATGATGTACTGAATATTTACAGCGCAGTGCGCTATGGCTACCAGGGCTATTTCCCTGTCATAACAGCTAAAAATGCAGCATATTCATCCATTTATTTTGATGACTTTGAAAATAATGCAGATGCAGAAAGAAAAGCAACAGCTCACTCAGGCAGGCAATGCCTTGACCTGAACCAATACATGGGAACAAACCTGGTTTCCGCTTCGCATGGACTAAAAGTGAACGAACACATCTTGAATGAAGGGGCATTGATTAAAGTATGGCTCTGCAACGAAGATGAGCAGGGCCACCCAATAGAAAATAATGAAGCTGGATTTCAGGCAGTCATCAATAACAATGTGACAGCACCATTTGAAAAAATCGCTTCTACCGGGAAGTGGACATTATACCAGGCATATATAAAAGATTGGGAAAACAAGGTCATGCTTAATGACAATATAACCATTGGAATGGAATACAACCTGGCACAAAATGAAAAGGTATTCATTGACGATCTCCGGTTCCAGCCCTATGATGCATCTGCAACCTGCTATGTCTATGATGCAAACAATTACAGGCTCATCACACAGTTCGATGACCAGCACTTTGGCGTGTTCTACCAGTATAATGCAGAGGGTAAGCTGGTACGCAGAATGATTGAAACCGAACGGGGTCTGAAAACACTGAAAGAAACTCAATACAATACCAAACGAAAAGAAAGGGATGGACAATGAAAGGAATACATGTACTGATAATCTTCGTGTTGATGATATACGGGATGGCTCTCAATGCACAGTCAGATCAGCAGTGCATCCGTCACCTGTTGCAATACAATAAAAAAATGAATGCCATCAGCATGCCCGAAGGAAACAATGTGTATTATTTTAATTATCAGTTGACAACAGACATGCGAACGGATCGTGGCATGCAAACAAAATCATACAATGTCCATTTATATATGACTAAAAATCAAATGCATTATATAACCAAGGATATTAAAATATATCAGGATACAACCGATGCATTCATTGTTCAACATGAAAATAAAACCATTATCATGGCCAATTCTGCATATAAAAAAGATATGAACAAACGGTATAATGATATGGTCATGTTCAAAGACTCTTTGTTCAATGTGATGCAATTGAAACAATGCAAATATGCTGATGAAAAAGATATGGAAATCATTGTGCTGGAAACAAAGCCCGCATTAAGAGATGACTTTGACATCAACAGCATCACGTACCATTATGACCCCGAAAAAGAATTGGTAAAAAAAACCATTACCCGCTATGATGAACATTTTAAAGCGGAAAAAATGATCATGGAACTCAAGACAATGGATTTGAATTATAAAAAAAGCATGAATAAACCGGTCAGAACACTTTTTCTGGATCATAACGGCCGCTTAACAGGCCGCTATGCCGGATACAGGCTTTTTGTAAATAATTGAAAAATAGAATAATAACAATTATAATGACACATATAAGTTTACATTTAATGAAGACAAAAACACGTGTAGCAAAGCTGTTTTTATTGCTCATGATATGGGCGATTGCATCGTCATTTCTTTATGGGCAGTACAAAGGGGAAGAAATATATCATGATTTATCGGATAGCAAAAGTTACGGTATCGAACTGCCCTCTCCCCCCGGGGTTAAATACAGGAAAAACCGATCCAGGGTGTTCATTACCCTTGACATGGGCGAACAATATGTTTTTGGAAAAAACACCGGCACTGAACTGGATTTTAGCGTGCAATTGGATTTTATTGTGAACGAAAAAAATAATGACGGAAATGTTTTGGCAACTTCAGGAAGTGAACCTATAACCCTGGTCATAAAAAACAATGAGCCCAAAGCATTGTATGTATATAACACCGTGTCTGATCCCGAAGAGATAAAAGATGTGGTAGTTGAAGTTAGTGGCTTAACGAGAACTTTGGGGATATCTGTTCCTTCTGACAGCATCCGGCTGTCATTGCACTATGAAGTAGATTACTTTGTAGATGTGACACCGGATGATGGCAGTGAAAAAGCATCATGCAACATAACCAATCCATTAGACTTAGCCTCCGGAAGAGTGCAGGAATTCTCCTGGACATGCAATGACTTTACCATGTTTCAATTTGAACTGCTCCGCCTGTACAACCAGGATGAAAATGCATTGGGCAATCATGAGGTCAGCGCTGCCGTGGACTGGTCAAAAGCGCTTCAGATTGATTACAAGAGTAACCCTGAAGATGGTTCCCCGCATAAACTTACGATTTCTGTGGCAGAAGGAACGGGGTATTATGTATGGCGGGTAAGGCCTGTAGGCAATTATTACAAAGGCGGGTTTGCCAATGCATTGAATTATGGCAACTGGAATGCAGATGCACCGCAACAGGATGAAACTGTAACAGTTAATCAAAGCGATGCTGCTTATTTAAATGCTTGGTTTTATTTAAGAGACCCCGATGAAAACACCAACTGGATATACAGCAGGGTGTTTACTGAAGACAACCGGATGAGTGAACAGATCACCTATGCCAACGGGCTGAACCAGGTAGAGCAAACACAAACACATCTTTTCTCAGACGATTCGAGGCTTATTACCCAGTCTGTCCAGGACTACAGCGGACGACCGCGCCTGGTTACCATGCCCGTGCCCGTGGCAGGCGGACTGGAAGGATATGAAGATAAATTTTTGACAACCGGGGACAACACATATACTGCCGAACATTTCGACACGGATGGCCGATACCGCGACCCGGCGCAAGTTGACAGTTCCGGGGCCTTTGGTTATTATTCCAATGAAAATGAGGACTTGAGCCTGCCCGGCTCCCAGGGGTACCCTTATGCTGTAAGCTTTTATACAAACGATGGCACGGGAAGGGTGGTGGAACAAACATCACCGGGACGTACGTTTGCTGTAGGTGAACAGGCCGATGGAAAGGGAAGAACCGTGCGCACACTATACGGAAACCCTTCAGAAGAAGAGCTGGTAAGAGTTTTCGGCGATGAAGCGCCTTCGGCTGAGTCGGTGTTAAAAACCATCACCATAGACCAGAACAACACGGCATCAGTCACCTATGCATCTAAAGAAGGCAATACAATAGCCTCATGCATGACCGTAAGCAATGACGACAACCTCGACAATGAAGGCCTGTATGCTTCGAATAGTGAATTTGAACTGACAACCTCTATCACACAAAACAGGAAATTCAACCGCGGGTTTATCAGTTCCCGAAAACTAAATTTTTCGGAACCCACACCAATAGATATTGATTACACGGTATCATGCCCTGTCATAGAAAAAGGATGCCAGTGCTTTCATGCCGACTGCGGATACCAGGTGCAATTTACCATTACCAATGTAAATACCGGCAAAGTGTATGAAAGCGTCCCCAGTTCAGTATGCGAAGGAGGTTCGGAAGTTGATGTAGTAAATGATGTGAGCTTTGCACCTAACATTCCAGATAATGTGCTTCCTGCCGGCACGTATATGTTCAGGAAGATCATCACCTCAGATATTCCGGATCAGGATCCCATGCCGCTCAAGGCCAAATTAAATGAAAATGCCCAGTCTATTGAGCCGCTTGTGAATGTATTCCACTCGTGGCTTAGAAAAGTCAGGACAGAAGAAGCCATGCTTAAATTTTATGAAGATGTACAACGCTTTGGCGACAGGCTCGAAGATGGTCATTCAACAAATAATTACACAAAGGTATTGTATCCCGACACCGGTTACTACTTTGGAAGGGTGCGCCTGGCCGACACGTTTAAATTTTATGCCCCTGGTAATGCTGATGAAATGCCCCCACATATAGTGCAATTATCCCCCGAATTTAATATTCAAAACCCGGATTTGGGAAATTTGCCCAGTACCTTAACAATCGGGGGGGGATGCTGTGGAGATATCAATATATCTGTGAAATATCATCCGCCAATCAGGTGTTACCATGGCGATTTTCTCCGCGAAAATCCCGACTCACTCCAAAGTTTTTGGGAATATATGGAAGTGGAACTACAGGATTTAGTTGAAGATGATTTAATAACATTAACGGGGAGCGGTGATGGCGTGAATATCATTCCTGGTTATACCCCCGAAACCCTCGATTCCATGATGTATTACATGCTCACGGACAAATATTACTCCGGGCCCACAATATTTAAAGACGGTGAATTGGTGAAACCCAACAGCCTTGAACCGGTAGGGCCGGGCGATAACCAATACCAATATGCCTGTAAAGACCTGTGGAAATGCTGGAAAAGCGTGGTAGCATCCGTACAGGATATGATACGGGATGAATTAAAAGAAACTACTTCTGTGCACGCCGGGGCAGAAGAAGAAGAAGAAGGTAAAAAAGACAATCATTTTAATGATGGCATGAAAGAAAACATGGGATGGTTTGCCCGCTTGTTTACCAGTGATGAAAAAATTGCCGAAAAAGTAAGAGAAGCGGAAAATGTAAATGAAAGCAATCCGGAAGGTGACCATGTAGAATTTGAATTCAACATCATAGAACAATTTTTTAATTGCGCGGGCCAGAAATTTGCTGCCATAGTTACCGAAGATGCTACAGGGAAGCTGCAGCATGTATTTAACAAAGATTTAGAAGGATATTCCCCCGAAGCAGACGAATTCGAGCGCCATATCAAATACAATACCGAGGCTTATCATTCTGATTTATCAGGTCTGTCGCCTTGCCTCCCGGCCATTAAAAACCCGGTGTATGCATATAAGTATTTTGAATATGACAGTGATTATAATGATAGCACACGCGGACTGGAAGTAGCTTTTTGCTACGATAATTATAATGTACAGACACCACCAGTATGCGAATGCAATTGCGGGTCACGATTTTACGTCAACTGGAGCAGCAGTGAGCGCTATATGTTTTACCAGGCCCTGCTTGACTACAAACCGCCCGGATTATCGGATGATGCATATAAAGATGATACACAGGAAATTATAGATTCTTTATATGCTATGGCAGAGGAGATGTTTAATGATATGCAGGATAGTTGTCAAATCCTTTGTGAATCAAGGCATCAGGACGTGTATAATAAAGTACAACAAGCCTTTCTTGACAATTGTTATGAGATTGGGGGCTGTCCCAACAATATAAATGTGGTGTTGGAAGAAGACATCCTGCAAATCACCCAAAAAATTATTGCTGAATGCAAAACCGGGTGTGATCAAATTTTTACTGACAATGATTCCGAATACCCGAAGCTCGATTCTAATACCACGTGCCGTATAGTGAACGGTGACGGAACAGGCTTCCTAAGAATCAATGATTCGGAAGGCCTTCAGAATTCGATCCCTGTTATACTGCCTGAATGCAGCATGGAAGATTATAAAAAATACAAAAACTGGGAATTTGTTTTTGCACTCCAGAATGATATGTCGTTGTGTGATTGTGGCGATGACTTCAATGCTACGGGCCTGGATCCGCAGTGGACAGAAATATACCGCGACAGGTGGAACATGAGTGGGGTGTATGTATTTAATGACCGCCTGAATATCAATGCCAGGGGCGAAATAGACAGCCAATTTGTGGCCGTGTTCAAAGACAACTTCAAAGGAGGATTCTCCGCTTCGGTGCGGATTGACTCTACAGCACGTTTCAACAACGAGTCGGAAGGCGGGATCATGGTGGCCAATAACCCCGGCGACCTGAAAAATGGCGGGTTTGTTAAACTGGCCATTAAAAACAATCAGGCCATATTCATGTATGATCAGGATGAAGACGGCAAAATACAGGATGACGAGAGGATTGGAAACGTCGATATCACCCGATTTCCCTGTTGGATCAGGATAGACAAAGAAATAGATGAAACCGCCGGAGATACCATGTTTACAGGCCGGGTGAAAACAGATGAGGCTGGTTCATATACATACGTGGGCTCACAGCGGGTCAGCAATTCCAATGAAATCGTGACGGTTTCCCTGTATTCCATCGCGTTTGATCCTGTTGGCCATGTCACCACGTATTTTGATGACTTTGACTGTGGCACGTATTATCCCAATCTTCATGATGGCAATGACCAGTGGATCAAAAATGAGCAGGGGATATGCGATGATGAAACCGGGAAGGTCTGGCGAGATGAAGCAGACGGGAAAATGACAAAATATTCGGAACCCCAAAATAGAAGTGTAACCATTAATCCGTAGTAAAAATATTATGAAGCGGTAGAATGACTTAATAATAAAAAGAATAATAAGAATTTAATTAAAAATAAACATGAAAACAATTTTAATAATTCACTTTTTGGTATTCACAGGAATCAGTTCCATATATTCGCAAGACAGTTTATTTATAAATGAAATGGAGGATGGACGTTCCATCTCGGGTTTAAGTGTTTCAACCATGCGAAAATTTGATTCGAGTGGACAAATTTCAGCGCATGTGGATGTAGAAATAAGTTTTTTTGTAAAAGAAGGGGTGGAAAATGTATCGCGTGTTCATGTTGTAGTCAAAAAAAACGGCATCGGGGATACTCGTTCCATAATAATAAACAAGGACAATGATGGCTATTATACAATGTATGAAAATAAAAAAATAGCGTCATCCGGCAATAATATACGGATGATCATTGAGAAAGACAAAACAGAATTAGAAGGTTCAACGGTTGAACTGTACGTAACCTATCATTCCGGTGAACAAAGCAATAAACTTGACTATCATGTATACTGATGCATTGATAAAATAATAATATAGTGAATACAATAAAACCTAAACAAAAAATATAATCAACCCAGGGAATTGCAATGTATGCTATACTTTGAATACATTGCACATCCCGGGTTAATAAAAATATTAACAGATGGATAAAACAGGAATAGTTTTGAAAAAGTTATTATTAAAATTGATGCTGTTGG
>CAZJWE010000018.1:0-27560 GCA_964549265.1 uncultured Bacteroidales bacterium
AATACTGAATACTGAATACTCAGGATATGGCTTCCACTAAATATGCAGTAAAACCAAAACTATTAATAAACCTTTTGGCTTACTGCAATCCATTTTATTATTAACCCAAATTTGGGTTAATTCAGCATTGTTATATAATTTTGGATCCCGGTCAGCAACATTTGAATGGCAATGGTTGTGAGAATCATGCCCATCAATCGCTCTATGGCTTTCAATATCCGGGGGCCAAATAACCTGCCTAATACATCAGATAGAAGTAAGATAACTGATGTTAATATCCACGCAATAATCAACGCGATGAACGACATCCAAATCTGATCGGGGTTTTGTTTTGCTAACAGGATTACGACTGTCATAGAAGACGGGCCTGCAATGAGAGGTACAGCCAGAGGCACAATAAGCGGAGACTCGGGTCCCTCTTCTGAATCCCCGGGCATTGCCCGATGCATGAATATCATCCGTATGGCAATTAAAAAAAGAATGACACCTCCTGCAATGCTTACAGCAGGTGAAGAGATACCCATTGCAGATAACAAAAATTGCCCAAAAAATAAAAACAAGATGAGAATGATCAATGCAATGACCATTTCCCTAATGATGATTTTTTTTCTTTTCCCGGGCTCAATATCCCGAAGAATAGAAAGGAACAACGGAATATTTCCAAACGGATCCATCACCAAAAGCAATGTTATAGCTGCGGTAAAAATGGTCATACAAGTCAGTTGTGAACAAACACTTAAATTTAAAGTCGGTCACTAAAAGGTATTACATTACCCCTCAATCATCTTTTTATAGTCTTCGGCACTCATTAAATCATCCAGCTCACTAGTGTCAGAAAGTTTTACTTTTATGATCCAGCCATCTCCATATGGATCACTATTAATTGTTTCAGGAGCATCTTCCAGTTTAGAATTAAATTCCAATACTTCACCTGTAACCGGTAAAAATAAATCCGAAACAGTTTTAACCGCTTCTACGGTTCCGAAAGTTTCACCCTTTTCAAGTGAATCGCCTTCTGTTTCTACCTCAACATATACAATATCTCCCAACTCGCCTTGAGCATAATCTGTAATGCCTATAGTGGCTTCATTATCATTTTCTTTTTTAATCCATTCATGGTCTTTGGTGTACAATAAATCTCCCGGTATATTCATAATGATAAGTTTTAAAATTAAACATTAAAAAAACAATAAGTGTGCCATTTATAAGCCTCACTTTACAGCATATAAATGCAGATCAAATGTAATGAAAATTATTTATGGTACAAATGCTGGCGATTAAAAAAATTGTGTCTAATCTTGAATAATAAAGATTACATGAATGTTACTGTGCCAATACAAACCTCACACTAAACCCGATGCTGGTGTTTCTGGTTGCAAATTGTCTGGAAATAAAGGGATTGGTTGCCTGCCTGTTATAAAAGAACCTGATTGTAAAATTATTGCTTACAGCATAATCTGCTGAGAATTTCCATGTCACTACTTTTCTTCCCTGTGATACCTCCGGTTCTCCACCTTCCATATCCCGGTATATGCTCAGGTTTGACCTGATTCCAACATCAGCATTTAATTTCAAATCGCTTTTAAAAGATTTCTGATCTCCATTATCAAAATTCAATATCAGAGGCACTTCATCAAACCGGTAGCTGGCCCCCACAGAAAACTCATTGCTTCGTATCTCTGTCAATCTGTTGCTTGAAAAACTCAATGACATGCTTCTGGATTTTTGCCATTTTGCACCTACCCTCAGATCATTATTAAAGGTTACATCAATTCCAACGAGTGGGCGGAATTGTTCGCTAATGGAAACACCTGAAAAACTATACTCTTGTATGAAGTCGCCTTGCTGGTTAACAGCAGGTTGTGCGCTGTCGTATTCCGCGTTACTGACAAACGAACCTGTGCTATAGGTACAATTGTATGAATGATTCAGGCTCACAGATTTTAAGCGTTCTTTAATCCAGTCAATTTCAGACAATTTGTTAAACCGCACCCTCCAGTTGGGCAGCATGTATTGCCAATGTTTTATTGATTCAAGCGGCACCTTATTCACTCCTCTGATGCCGTATGCAGCAAGAAATGCAGGAATGAGGTTTTGTTGCGCATAAGGTCCGTACCCATACGGATAGTCTTCATAATTGATCGAATCACCGGATTCAGGAAAATAAACAGTCGAATCCCGGTTATAGTCAGAATCTTCTCTGCTCCTTGTTTCAGCCCATCGCCGGGCAATATCTTTTCTGTATTTCTGAAAATCATCAAATGCCTGTGAATGGTAATCATTTGAATCATTAACCTGTTCAAAAGCGGTTCCAATGGCAATGTATGACATACTTAAATTCCCCGTTTCAGTGAAAGAAGCGCCAGAATAACTATCAGGATATCCTTCTTCAGAATCGTATGTATAGTATGTTTTTTTGGAAGTGGACTTATTCCAATTACCTGACAATTCAATTTTCACTCCATCGAATGGCTCAAAAGAGCTTCTTACATTCACCCGTTCAGTTTCTGAAAATAAAATGGGGTTAATAACGTTTTCATCCTTTGTCAGCCAGCCATTATCAATGTTGTCATCAATCCAATCCTCATTTGTGTTTCCAAGAATAAAAGGCACACCCGGATTATTTTGATTATCCATTCCCAATCTGAAGAATTTAGCATCAGGGTTGTATCCCGGAATTGTCGTGGCCATTCCTTTTGAATAGGATATTGAAAGATCACGGACGCCCATGATTGTACGAACAATCTGCTTTCCAATAACAACCAGAGGATTTGATTTTTTTTCCACTTTTCCTTCAACCTGCACGGTAGCATTGTTCTTGGTTTCATCGGGAGTAAATTTCACCCGGTTATTGTTTACAACTTCCAATTCGCCTTTTACTTCATTGCCGCTGGCATCAGTGACCCATACTTTTACATCTTCGGTACCCAGTTTGTGGTAAATAGACGTGGATTTGCCTTTCCTTAAATCAACATTTTCTTTATATTCAACGGTTTCCAGGTCTTCATTTTTCTGACGCTTATTTTTTTTATTAATGCGCTCAAGAAAACCGACTTTATTGTATAACCTGGTCAATTGAAAGCGTGTTGAAAGCCTGATGTTTTTTGAATTATCTATGGTATTTCCCATATTAATGTCATTTATATGTGAATAGTCGGGTCCTGCATTCCATCTGTATGTTCCGTCGTAATTGGCATTGGCACTTGTCCAGTCCAACAAGCCAATTTTATTGATAGGGATTTTATAGGTAACACCCAATTTATGTTGATATTGTAGAACACGGTCGCCAAACACATTATCTGCAAGTTCATCTGTCATATTATCATACTTATTGTCCGGGTCTTCATATCGCAGGATTCCGTTTGTGGAAGGATCATCCATTCTTGCCCTGTTTCCTGCACTCCAGTCCAGTTCAAGACTTCTGGTCAGGTCAAATTTAATTTTATAATCATTTTGCCATATATAATTTTTTTCAATAGTCCATGGCAGTTTGAATTCCGTATCAGAGAAGCTCAGGTTTCTCAATCTCTGCTCACGGTACATGGCATTAAAGTCAGAGCGCCATGAGATCAGTGAAGGCAAATAATTAAAATTAAAATCCCTGATAAGCCTGAATGTTCTTCCTTTGATTAATTTTCTCAACGGATATACGCTTTTAGGCCTGAGGCTGTAATTATACACAAAGCCGCCTTTAATTCGTTTTTCAACAAGTGAATCAATATCAATGTTCCGGGCAAATCGCTTTGAATACCCCAGGTGAAATGCAAAATTAGAGGGGCTGTATATTCTCTGTTTTCCTTTGGACGGGTTGACTCCCACATTTGTAAAATTAATGCTCTTCCGGAATTCTCTTTCCTGTGCCTTATTTTTCAATGCTTTTTTGGCACTGTCACTCTCAAGGCGGTCTAATGATTTTTTGAATTTCACATCGGGGTCAAGCGGGTTGTACTGTGGCGATGTTATGGATGTAGAATAACCGATATACATTGGAAGCCTGATTCCCACTTTTTTTGGGAAAAATTTTCCCAGTGCAATATTGGATGATAAGTCGGCCCTGTAAATCTCTTCTTTGCTTCGCTCATTTGTTTTTTTCTCAATACTTCCAAAGCCGGGTTTAAGGGTACTTCCTGCTATATCAATGTTTGCAAAATCGCTCAGACTTGTATTTACACGTGCATTTGCAGCCCATCCGCCTTCTTCCTTAAAATGAGAAAGGCGCAATTCATTCATCCATACTTCAGCTGCAATAGGTCCTCCTGTATTGCCGTGATCCCTGGGGTTTCTTACACCTATCATGATGGTTTTAATATCGCTTAAATTAGGATTTCCTTTGATGGACAATCTATTGTTGTCTATGTATTCTGAATACAGCGTGTTATAATCAATGCCGTTTCCTTTGTTCATTTCATCATTCCGTCTGAGCTTTAAGTCAGGTAATTGGTTTAATTTGATGTCAATCTCGTTTTTCCAAACCAGTTTGCGGTCGCGTTCGTCTTCATCGCCATTTTTATAATTCCCTGGTTCTGTTATTTCAAGAGGTATTTCATACTCATAATAATTTTCAGTAAAATCTGACCCAATTCTTATGAATGCTGTGACATCTCCATCGTCTAACGCTTCTCTTCCGGGCATTTCTTCTGCATGCACAAACATTTGCAGTCGTTTATATTCCCTGATGTCAAGTTGGGCAGTTTTGTATGCGGCTCTTGCATGCCCGTCCTGGAGTTCTTCAACTTTAAATGTAATGGCTTGTTCATTAAGCTGGCGCAATTGTGGGTCTGCCGGATCCACTACTCTTGTTATGCCAGGGGGCAATACATAATTCACTGGTTCTTTATTATCATTCTCTTCAATATTAACAGCACCGATTGAAAATTTGGTTTCGGGTGATTCGGGAATTGAGAGTTCTTCGCCTGGTGTAATAAGTGTTTCGTTAAATTTCCTCCATTCACTTCTTACAAGTTCGAGAGTGGCGAACCTAAAAATCACAGAATCCTCAAATCCGGTAAAATACATCCGGGCAAACCGGATAGATCTGAAATCGCTTATTGGCCCTACCCTTCTGTTATATTCCTTGATGGGAATCCGGAAATGATACCAGGTGACAGGTGTATTATTATCACATTCTTCTCCTTTTCCGGTGGTAGTGACACTATCCATAATATAATTCATACCTGTGCGAAGACTATCGGGTGTGATATTTAATTTGTATTCAAAATATGCTTCCTGTCCCTTTTTTAACGTATTATCTTCATTAATATCTTCCACATCAGGGAGAGATGTTGCCGATGTTCTGTATGATTCGGGAGATTGTTCGTCTGTCGGGGAGTTCCCTTCCATTCCATTATATTGTTTATATCGTTGTATGATATCCGCTTCCTGGTTATCATACAACGTTGAACGAAAATACATATAATCATCATTTGAAGGGTCTTGTTGTGCCTGTTTGTATGCTTTTGAATTTGAGCCAAATTCTTGTGCAATTTCATCTAAATAATTATTAAAAAAGGTTTTCTCATGTTCATTATCCAATCCATCCAGTCCAACATCCTGGTGAGACCTGGCTGATCCACTAACAAAAGACCTTTCATATGCATCGACGGTAGGCACGCGCCCCCACACGGTGTATTCTATGCCGGTTGAATCATCAAAGTCAGGTAATTTATGTTCAAACATTTTTTTCCCGTCTTTTAATATATCTTCCGATATTTCCCCAAGATTAAAAAGAAGCTGTCCGCCTTGAGCATCTTTATTTTCAACAAATGGGTCCATCAACCAAAAGTCAATGTACTGGATATTGGATTCCTCAAAATCGGAGTATGATAAATCCCTCATTATCCCGCCCCACCGTGAAGAAGGATTTCTCAATGTTCCGTCCTCATTGATCCCGTCTGAAACATCGTTTTGGTTTACATCATAATTATACGGCCCTTTTTGGTGAGGATAATAAGATATGTTCATGACAGGGATATTGGTAGGCATTCCGCTTGGGGTTTCACGGTTTGGGAATATCTCTTTCTGATATATTTCCCTGACATAGTGGCTGCATTGATAATCGGGGTTTTCTCTCATGTAGTCGGGTGTCAGGTTGTTATTCCTGAGGAACAACGGGTCAATATAATACCATGCTATTTTGGCCCTGTTGTAATTGTACGCGAGTTTGTTTGTTGAGTCGGCTTCCGGGAACTTACCCTGGGGCGTGCTCGCCAACACCCAGTTGTGTACAGTGCGGATATCAATGGATGATTCACTGGCCTCAAAATCATCAATATAAGCATTACCTTCTTTCTCTATGGCCCTTGAATGGCCTGGTATCAAGTGTGCAAATTCTCCTGTAACAGTAATAGATGAAGGAGTTTTGGCATCAATAAATGGAATTTTATCTACCAACGAAGTAAGAAATTGTGATTCTGTAGTATATGATCCATTAAAACCATACATGGTATTGGATATCGGGTCGTTTCCAAAATCCACTTTTTTCGTTAAGGGGCGTTCTGTAAGATTTAACAATGTGGCTCCGAGATAAAACTTATCAGATACCCGGTATGTCATATCTGTACCAATAAGGGTTTTGGTTTGCATATTGTACAATGCATTGCTCTCAAGTGAAATATTGATCGGCTTACCGGATTCAAGGAGGCCTTCGTTCAATATCTTCACCCTTCCAATCTGGTAATCAACAGTATAATCAGTGCCTTCATTCAATGGAATCCCGCCTGCTGTTACTTTCACAGACCCTTCAGGAATATTCAAGGCATTAAGGGGTATCTCGGAGCCTGTAGATGATTTATAACTTCCTTTCATAATAAACCTGTTCTTTTCAGCTGTTTGTCTTGCAATTACCTTGCTGGAGTCATACAATTCTTTAAAAACATATTTATTGATGTCATCGGAAGACGTTAAATTTCCTGATAAAAATCGTTCCATGTGCCTTCCAAACGGTTCTAATACCGGAAAAATGACTTTCCCTTTACTTGGGATAATGGTGACATTGGGAATAAAGTCGAACATTCCGTCAGGAAACGGGTCAAGGTGCGAATCGGCATTGTCAAGATTCATCACATTGATCAGGATTGAATCGGATATACTTTTCTCCGGTATATAATTTACAGGCATCCCTGTTTGCGGATTTTCATACAACACCCTGAATATAAAGTCTTCTTTTTCGACCTGGTAAGCATTCAATGAATAGATATTTTTCATCATTAAATCCCATGTAGGGCTGGATGGTGATGAGCTAACAGGCTTAAGCAGCTTAAGCACCAAGCGTTTTTCATTGGAATTTAAGTCTTTTGTTAAATTACCAACTTTGTAGGTATTTCCATCATATGTAAATTCAAAGGCTACAGCTAAAATTTCATCTGGTCTTAACGTTGAATTTAGTGAAATAAAACCAAGTTGCGAGTTTAAGGTATAATCTCTTGGTGAAAGTTTTCTGGCATTGTCTAAAGTTTCATAATCTTTAGAAGAAAGTTGATCAATATTCGAAGCGATATCATCTATACTTTGAGCTGTATCTCTCAATCCTTGGGTATGAACCAAATTATAATACAAATTATTTGCATCATTGTATGGGATACTTTCATCGCCATTTGAACTAAAATAAGGATTTGCAATATTATCCGGATCATGTTCTGCTAAATCTACAAATGCCACCATATCACGGGCGTCATCAAAATCATTTTGTTCATTGGTAACCCAGACTTCAATATCTGTGATATTTATATTGGATTTGATAATGGGCAATGATTCCAATGATTTATTATAATTATCGCGAAAGTAATGTGCAAGAAAATAGTGCCTGTTTTCGTCATAATCATCGGCACGCACAAGAAACTCACTTTTTTGGGCGCCTCCTTCTACAGTAATGGTTTTGCTTTTTCCTTTTTTTTGTGAAAACACACTGGTTACGGTTAAATGCCCGAATTTCATTTTTGTTTTAATACCAAACAGGTTTTGGCTACCGGTTATCAATGAGTTTTGGATGGGCAGTGTTATATTTCCCACACCAATTTCCTGAATAATTTCATCCTCTCCACCTTTATAGCCGAGTTCGGTCTTATTTTCAAAGTCGAATGTTGCTTCTGTGTCGTAATTGATTCCAAGTTCTACTTTATCGCCTATTTTTCCGGTAACGCTCATTTGTATTTTTTCCTGAAAATCAAAAGTAGTGGTTGTTCTAAGATTTTCCTGGATATTCGGATTTTCTGTTTTATCAATATTGATCCCAAAAATCAATTCTGCCTGTCCCTGTGGTTCAATATCAATGGTATTGGTGCCAAAAATTTTATTGAATATTTTACTTCCGATATGAATTTGTGGTATCAGTTCCGAATCTCCTGTACCGGATTTGCCCCGAGCTTTGTCATGAAAAAATTGTTGTTTGGAGCGCTCAAAGCGCATGTCTTTATATTCGTCAATACTTAATGAACGTGCAGGACGATAATCCATGTCTCCTATTTTATCTCTTATAATATATTCGTCTGATTCTTCATCAAATTCAACGGATGATTCAATATTTGAGGGCCTGCTTAACGTTAACCCGGTATCATTTTCCGGTAACGAATACGAATAAGGCTCTTGATCTTCAAATGGATAAGGCATTTTATCGGGGTCTTCTCCAGGAGTTACATCCTGGGTTGCAGATTCATCTTCTTCGGGTTGCTGGCTTCCGCTACTTGCTGCAACGGATTGAAATGAAACAAACCAAAGCAGTAAAAAACACACATTAACGCTTTTAATAATTTGATATATTTTTATTTGGTCTATCAAAGCAGAATATTATTATAATTTCTTTAAAGCCTCTTTAACAAGGATTTCAACTGATATATGTTTATCTTGAGAAATGATATTGTCTAACACTTTTTCGACTCCTTTTTTAGAAAAACCTAAGGTTACTAAAGCAGAAAACGCTTCTTCTTTAATGGTATTGTCCTGTGCCGCAAAGAATTCATCTGTTAAAAGCATGTCTTTGGTCAATTTATCTTTTAAATCCACAATGATTCGTTGAGCTGACTTAGCTCCAATGCCTTTTATGCTTTTTAATTGGTTTACATCGCCATTGGCAACTGCTTCCTGTAATTGCTCAGGAGTATGTGAAGAGAGAATCATCCTTGCTGTATTGGCACCGATCCCGGAAACTGTTATCAATTGCCTGAATACCTCTCGTTCTTTTTTATCATAAAATCCATATAATAAATGGGCATCTTCCCTGATGATTTGGTGAATGTATATTCTGATCATTTGATTGTTCTGGTCATTATGTTCATTTGATAAGAATGTGTAAGTATTCAACGATATATTTACAAAATATCCAATACCCTGATTATTAATAACCATAAAAGAAGGGTTTAGTTCCGATATTAGGCCCTCAATATATTCGTACATAGACTTTATGTTTAAAATATTATTAACGGATATTATATATTAATATTTTAATTAATTTTTTTTTACCCTGCATTGTTTTCATGAAATTGAGTTCTGTCAATAATGTCAAGTGATTGACCTGTAAATTATTTTATCCGTTTACTAAGTTGTTGTTTGTATTCCTGCCAGTTTTCAATTTCAGTTCTTGCCACTCCGGAATCCACAGCAGCCTTAGCAACAGCTGAAGACACTTCAGAAATTAGTCTGGGGTCAAGGGGTGTGGGAATAATGTATTCTCTTCCATACGACATGTCGTTTTTTTGGTATGCAATTTTTACTTCTTCCGGAACATTTTCTTTAGCCAGTTGGGCAAGTGTTTTCACAGCTGCAATTTTCATTTCTTCATTTATTGATTGTGCTCTTACATCAAGTGCGCCTCTGAAGATAAAAGGAAATCCAAGCACATTGTTAACCTGGTTTGGATAATCCGAACGCCCGGTTGCAAATACAATATCTTTTCGCACACTCATGGCTTTTTCATAAGCAATTTCGGGAGTAGGATTGGCCATTGCAAAAACGATAGCATCATCATTCATTGATTGCAACATATTTTCGGAAAGGATATTCCCAACGGATAACCCCAAAAACATGTCGGCGCCTTTCATAGCATCTCCCAGGGTTTTTCTGTCTGTTTTTTGTGCAAATTGTTTTTTTATGGGCCCCAGGTTTTCCCTGTCTGTTGAAATCACTCCCTTGCTATCGAGCATAAGGATATTCTGAGGATCAACGCCCAATGAGATATATAAATTTGTACATGCTACAGAAGAGGCTCCGGCACCATTCACTACTACTTTCAAATCTTCTATTTTTTTACCGGTAATATCCAGGGCATTCAATAAACCTGCACCTGAAATAATGGCTGTTCCGTGTTGATCGTCGTGAAAAACCGGAATGTCTAATTCTTGTTTAAGCCGTTCTTCTATTTCAAAACATTCAGGTGCTTTGATGTCCTCAAGATTGATGCCTCCAAATGTATGAGAAATAGATTTTACGATTTCAATAAATTTTTGAGGGTCTTTTTCATTCACTTCAATATCAAACACATCCACATCAGCAAATACTTTAAAAAGCAACCCTTTGCCTTCCATGACAGGTTTACCTGCGAGCGCACCGATATCACCCAAACCAAGTACTGCTGTGCCATTTGTAATAACTGCAACAAGGTTTCCTTTTGCTGTATATTTATAGCTATCCTCCATGTTTTTTTGGATTTCGAGGCACGGATCTGCTACTCCCGGTGTATAAGCCAACGAGAGGTCTTTTTGTGTTTTATAGTCTTTGGTCGGCACTACTTCAATTTTACCGGGACGGCCTTTAGAATGATAATCAAGTGCTTCCTGCTTTTTATCTCTACTCATATTTTTCAAATATTGATTTAATAGTTTATTTATGTATTCATTATTTTACTATTCAAAAGAAAAAAGTGCATTGAATGCTATGTTGAATGCAACTCATATTTTGGCCACATCATAATTTGGCAGTGTATTTTTTTTAATGTTTTTATTCATTGTACGGTTTTTGTTGATATCAATTGCCAAATACAATGCTTGTTTAAAAGAATGATGGTCTGCAATATTTTCTCCGGCAATTTCAAAGGCTGTTCCATGCGCCGGGGAAGTACGAACAATAGGAAGTCCTGCTGTAAAGTTCACTCCATCAGTGTAGTCAATGGTTTTAAACGGAGCAAGCCCCTGGTCATGATACATTGCTAACACTGCATCAAAAGCAGAAAATTTATTTGTTCCAAAAAAACCATCAGCAGCATACGGGCCAAATGCCATAATATTTTGTTCATTGGCTTGTTCTATTGCAGGAATAATTACGTTTTCTTCTTCATTGCCAATAACACCATTATCTCCACAATGAGGATTTAATCCAAGCACAGCAATTTTGGGTTTGCGAATATTAAAATCCATTCGCAGTGATTCATTCATCACTTTAAGTTTCTTCATAATATTTTCCATTGTGATCAGGGAAGGAACTTTAGATACAGGGACATGTCCTGTTACAACACCCACTTTTGTGTATTCGTTGATCATGAGCATCACAACTTCCTGTGCTTCAAACTGTGATTTTAGATATTCTGTATGGCCGGGAAAATCAAATTTATCCGATTGCACATTATATTTGTTGATTGGTGCAGTTACCAGTGCATCAATTTTGTGTGCTTTTAAATCATCTACTGCTCTTTTCAATACTTCCAGAGATGCTTCTCCTGCAGATTTTGTTGATTTACCCAATTCAACCCGAATGCTGTCATTCAGGCAATTCACAATATTGGCTTTGTTATTTTTGCTTTCATCGGCGTTTTTGATACGATTCAGGTTGATGTTACTTAGCTTTAAAGTATTTCGATGATAAGCAGCAACTTTTGAAGATCCATAAATAATTGGTGTACATAATTCACTGATTCGTTTGTCTTGTAATGTCTTAAAAATGACTTCATACCCTATACCATTCATGTCGCCTTGTGTGATTCCTATTTTAAGTTTTTTCTTTTCCATGGTCATTGATTTTATTGTGTATCAGAATAATGTTTAAGAAAATGATAAAGCAGCCTCACTCCTGAGCCCGTTGCTCCTTTTCCTCTGTAGCTGTCATTTTCCTTTACGAAAGCAGTTCCGGCAATATCCAGGTGGATGTAAGGATAATCTGTAAAATGTTCAAGGAATTTTCCGGCTGTGATGGCTCCGGCTTCTCTTCCTCCAATATTTTTCATGTCGGCAATGTCTGACTTTAAAAGGTCTTTGTATTCATTCCAAAACGGAAATTTCACCACACGTTCAAATACTTCATAGCTGCTGGTTATTAGTTTTTGAAATGTAGCATCCGGTGCATTCCCCATGCCCACAATTCCATGTTTCCCAATTGCAATTGCAGCAGAACCGGTGAGGGTTGCTATGTCTATTACCAACTCAGGCTTATATTGTTTTGCATAGCTCAAAGCATCTGCCATGATCATTCTTCCTTCAGCATCCGTATTCATTACTTCTACTGTTGATCCATCATGCATAGTAATGACGTCTCCCGGTGTGTATGCATTTCCATCAGGGCGATTGTCTGTAGCCGGCACCAACCCGATAACATGAACGGGGATTTTCAATGCTGCCAATGAATACATTACACCTGCAACAGCAGCGGCACCGCTCATGTCAGATTTCATTTCGTCCATACTACCGCTTGTGTTTTTCAAACTCAATCCGCCGGTATCATAAACAATGCCTTTTCCTACCAATATTACCGGCTTTGCATTTACCGGTTGTTCCGGATTCCATTCAAGGACCGAAAACGTCGGCGGATCTATACTACCTCTGTTGACTGCCAAAAGGCCTCCGAATTTTAATTGTTCAATGCCGGCCTTATCGTATGTTTTGACATGAAATCCGGCTTCATCACCCATTGACTGTATTTCTTCCGCCAGTTTTTCTGCGTTAAGATATGACAATGGTTCATTAACTAAATTGCGCGTGTAATATACTGCTTTTGTTAATGTACTAACCTCACGGATTTGATCTGTTGAAATAGATGTGCTAAAGATATTGACTTGTTGTAGTGAAGGTTTTTTGTCTGTGGAGTCTTTTATATATTTAACAAATTTGTAATTAGCCAATACCAGTCCTTCTGTTAATGCAATGATGTCTTCCTGGACATTTTGATTGTCAACGATGGTGATTTCTTTTATCTTCTTAGCATTTAATTCTCCATTTAAATTTGCTCCGGCTTTTCTTAATTCTTCCTTAACATCATGCTCGTCTTTGGTGTTGACATTATGTATATAAATAAACACCCATCTTTCATATTGATTGACAGACACCAGCGTTTGTTTATTCTTCATTTGCTGTTGAAGGTATTGACGTTCTTTTTCATTTAAATATTCAGAAAAATCATGCTCGTCTTTCCCCATCAGCACAATGTTTTCTTTGCCCCTCAATTCATCTGTAATCCTGACTATATTCTCCATTGACCCGTATTTATCATATTATTTTTAACAAGCAAAGATAATTGAATAATTTTGAATATTGAACGCCTGGGTTGATTGAATAAACTAATAGAATTCCAATGGTTTCTTTTTTTCATATTTTAAATCCTGTAATACTGCGGATTTAACATTAATAGTGAAGGTATAAAATTTTCTGTCTCCAAATGGTGATAAACTCAGGCGCATTTCCCAACAATGGAGGTCTCTGTATATATTTAAGTTTGTATGGGTTAACTGATAATCATCAAAATCCAATCCTGACCTGAAACCTATTTTCCATTTGTCAGTCAGATTTAAATTACCTCCGAATCCAAGAGTCTGGGTCACGTCTTTTTTCTTGAACTTATGCGGCCTTGTCATTGTAATATTATAATTAATGTAAATACTCCATTTAACATTAAAATAGTCGTATACATTTTGTTTAGGCCCGTCAGATGTCTTTTGTTTTTCGTCTTTGTTTTTCGTATTGTTAAATGTATTGTTATTAATTCTTGTATTCAATGAAGTAGTAAATTGTGTTAATCTGGCCATCTTTTTGCTCTGTGAATTAATCAGAAATTCATTTATTTTGACAACATTCCCTTTTTTATTAAGCACATGAACATATGGATCAAATACTCCACTAAAATTAAGGTCAATATTGTTATCCAACAACCTTGTACCTCCATTAAACCGGATATTGGAAAGGTTTAGCGAATCGGAAAATACATTGTATCTGGTTCTGAAATCAAGGTGATCCAGGATTTTAATTTTTTCAAATTCGTTGGCTGTATCGTTTTCATTTCTGATTTTGGCTTCAATATTGTTTCGTATGCTCAGGCCTATGCTTCCGCTTTCTTCTTTTGTTACAGAAGGGGTCCCGTATATCCCATTCTGAAAGATAGAGTATTTTGTATATGATGTCCCCAACGAATCGGCAGCAATTCTCTCGTAATAATCAGGCATAAAACCTGAGATATCAGGTGTATAACCAAAACTAAGGGATGTGCTCATGACATGTCTCACTGCACTGATTTTGGCATTGGGGTTCCTAAATTGATACATCCCATATAGTTTTGGAGTAAAACTTGTGCTTATGGAAGGTTTGATGGTATGACCATAACGAAAATCATAAATAGTATCTGTTAAAGTATGAAAATAAGCGGAATCTGTAGCTTCATCATAATTGCTGTTATATTTTTGGATATACCGATCATATAACACTCCATGATAACTAATTTGAGGAGATATATTTACAAGTTTCAATGGTTTAAAATTAATACTTATAGGTACACTATGCCTAAACCCATTTTTTAAATTTCTCCTTGCAAATGCTTTTTCAGGAGTTTCGAATAATGTAGTATCTGTTGTATTCACATCATTCGTCATTTCTGCTGAATATGAGAACCCTATATCTTCATACCATTTACGTTCACCAGTGCCTTTATCTGACCTAAAAGGAAATATTCGTCGCATACTAAGAGCCAATTGAGGAAGTTTTAAGTTCATCTTCCGGGTCTGACTGTTCTGACTATGACGCAGGTTTGCAGAAAAATCGAACGGACTGTCTGGCCAGGTACGATGATATGAAATATTCGAGCGCTTGGTGTTTCGCAAATAGTTTTGGGCATTATAGCTATACCGTTTATCATAGGTAGTGGAACTGAAATCTACATTGGCATTAAACTTCCTGAACGGGTGAGCTTTATTGGCCTGTGAATGATACCATTGGAAACTAATGTCTTTTTTTAAGCTAAAATTGCCTTCATATGTGTCACTCACATCGTCAAATTTTTCGCCTGTTGCTTCTGCATGATAATCGGCATACACATTGCCTCTGTACTTATAGCGTTTTACATAATTGCTTCGCATCCCTAACCCCCACGTCCCATTAGAATAAATGTCGCCTGTAAGGGTAAGGTCCATATAATCATTAATAGCAAAATAATAGCCACCTTCTCTTAAAAAGAACCCTCTTCTGGATTCTTCACCATATTCCGGGATAATAACTCCCGAAGAGCTCCTGTTAGTATTTGGAAAAAAACCAAATGGCAGGCCAATAAAATACAAAGGAACATCTTCAATTACCAGGTATGAAGGCCCGGCAATGATCTTGTCATTTGGGATGACCTCTGCTTTGGTCATGGCAAGATAAAAATGTGGATGTTCTTTATTAGAGCATGTAGTGTACTTTCCCCATTTCATATGAATATGCTGGTTAGGATGACGTTTTATTTTTTTTCCATGTAAATACCCTCCTTCTTCTTCGGTAAAAACATGCTTAATCACTCCTTTCTTTGTCTTGAAATTATATGTCATTTGTTTTGCATTGAATGTTTTGCCCCCCTCTTTAAACACAGGAGTACCGGAAACATTACCTGTGCTGTCCTCTACCCCCCTTGCAAATACCTCATTTTTAGTCATGTCAAACTCAATGTAGTCTGCCTTTAATTCAATATCCTGATAATTTATTTGGGCCTCTCCATACAATAATACTTTATTTTCAATGAGCACATTAATAACAGAATCTTTAGCTTTGTACACTACTTTATCTTCTAAAAACGTTTTTTTCTGTGAAGGTTTTTTAGATAGGGTATCCTGGGCTTGACCAAGTGAGTCGGCAGATTCGGGTTTCAGTAAGGTATCAACAGCAGCATTAAGCGTATCGGGGGACAAAGAGTCTGATGAGGAGTATGAATAATTTGTTGAAAAAGAATGACCTTGATCAATAATATTCGAGGCATAATTAACGTATGGTAATGATATTAAAAAGAAAATACCAACTATTAAATATTTTTGTAGTATTTTTAACAGCAATTCTAATTTATTATTTTTATATTTAAAAAAACAAAAACATGGCTTTTTTTCTTTGCTTTGAAAAAAAGCTCAAATCTACTAATACTATAAATATTTTTAAATAAAACCATGATATATTTTTCAAATAAACATATTCATTTTAACAATAAACGCAGAATATTTATTATTCTTTTGCTGATGCAAAGTATTTTTATTAATACACTATTTGCAGATGATTTGTCAGGCGACAGCAAAAAAATCAACACCATTGTCATTGATCCCGGACATGGGGGAAAAGATCCCGGGGCAAGCGGATTGATTGAACATGAAAAAAACGTGGTACTGGATATTGCACTAAAAGTAGGCGAATATATTGAACAAAATTGTAGTGATGTAAAAATCATATATACCCGCAACAAAGATGTATTTGTTCCTTTATATAAGAGAGCCGAAATTGCCAATAAAAGTCATGCAGATTTATTTATTTCAATTCATGCGAATGCTTCAGAAAATAAAAATGCGGTGGGTGCATCTACTTTTGCCATGGGGTTGCATAAAAGTGAAAGCAACCTAAAAGTTGCCCAAAGGGAAAATTCTGCCATTTTGCTTGAAGACAATTATGAGAAAAGGTATGAAAATTTTAAGCCCAATTCATCTGAATCGTATATCATTTTCTCTCTTTTACAAAATACTTATCTTGATCAAAGCCTTAATTTTGCCTCATATATTCAGAATAAATTTGAAAAAGAGGCCAAACGACGTAACAGAGGTGTAAAACAGGCAGGTTTTCTGGTGCTTTGGAGAACATCTATGCCCAGTATTCTGATTGAAACAGGGTTTATCTCGAATCCGGAAGAGGAAAAATATTTAATTTCGGAAGCCGGCCAGGATTGGATTGCCAAATCTATTTTCAGAGCATTCTTGGATTACAAAAAGTACATTGAGAGCATGAGCCATTTTGTTTCTGAATCAGAGATCCCCCAATTTGAAAACAATACCATTTCTGACACTAACAGTATCATTTATAAAGTTCAAATTCTTTCTTCTAAAAAGCAGTTAAAACCCGAAGATGAAGCATTTAAAAAATTAAAAGGGGTTGAAGAACTAAAAATCAATGATACATATAAATATACGGTGGGCAATGATACAGATTATAATAAAATTGAAAGTATTAAAGAAAAAGTTACAAAACATTTTCCTGATGCATTCATTATTGCAACAAAAAATGGTAAACGTATTTCAATTCATGAAGCCTTAAAAAAAGAAAATCCATAAGTAATTATTTATGAAAATTAAAAAAGAAATTCAAATCGGGGTTGTTTTTGTCGTTGTGCTCATTCTTTCTATTTGGGGGTTTAATTTTCTTAAAGGAAGGAATATTTTAAAAACATCAAATTCTTATGTTGCGATTTATCCAAACATTAAAGGACTGGCAGAAGCGAATCCTGTCTTCCTTAATGGATATAAAGTAGGACAAGTCTCTGAAATTAAAATCATTCCGGATAAAAACAATGATTTATTGGTTGAATTCAAAATAGAAGAGGATATAAAAATACCGATTCATTCAACGGCTTCAATTCATAGTGATATAATGGGAACATCATCTATAAAATTATCTTTAAGTGATCAAAAAAAAATACATAAAGAAGGGGATACATTAAAAAGCTATGTAGAAACAGGCTTAAGTGAAAAGCTTAAAGAGCAGATATCTCCTTTAAAACAAAAAACAGAAGAATTAATTACCTCGTTGGATATTTTTATCAATGACGTATTCAATGAAAAAAACAAAAAAAATATCAGTGAGAGCTTTCAGCATTTAAATACCACAACTGAAAGTCTTAGTGTATTACTTAAGCATGAAAAAGAAAGCCTTGCAAACATTTCAAACAATTTAGAATCAATAACTCAAACGATCAAGGAAAACAACCAGGAAATCGCGCACACAATCAAGAATATGCGGTCTGTTAGTGATTCATTAGAAGGATCAAACCTGAAATCTGCCATTAATTCGGCTGAATCCTCATTAAAGGAAATGGAAAGCATTTTATCTAAAATCAATAACAAACAGGGTACATTGGGAGAACTTGTAAACAACGATACACTTTATCAAAATTTAGAAAATGTATCCAAAGAACTTGATGTCTTAATCAAAGATATCCATAAAAATCCAAAACGCTATATTCAATTTTCTGTTTTTGGAAGTCAATAATATAATAGGTTCTACCACGAATTTAATGGTAACTTGCAATTTAACCACTAAAATAAGGGTAGTACCATATAATAATTATTTTTGACTTATGTATTAATTTTATGTAAAGTCCTATTTAACAGTATTTTAACATTGGCCATATTTAACTGATTATCAAACCAAAAAAAAATAAAAAAATTTATTTTAGTAAGATATTGAAATTTAAAACCATAACATTTTTTTTAAAAAAACAAGTAAAAAATAATTTGTAATTTAATTTTTTTTTCTACAACTTGCTCAAAAATAAATATCATGTTAAAATTAAACAACTCTTTGATAATAATAAACTTAAGTACACATGCACAAGAAGGTCTGGAATAATTGCCTGAAAATCATAAAAGATAATGTACCCTCCATTAGCTATAAAACATGGTTCGAACCTATTGTTCCGCTAAAGATTGAGAAAAAGATCCTCACCATCCAGGTTCCGAGTCCATTTTTCTATGAATACCTTGAAGAACAGTACATTGATTTATTAAAAAAGACCATACGCAAAGAATTGGGCAGTGATGCCAAACTGGAATATAATGTAGTGGTAGAAAATAATTATTATACAGATCAGCGCCCATATACTGTTAAATTCCCGACAAAAAACAACAAACATTATCAGAACCGCCCGGTCTCCCTTCCTCCATTGCAGGATAATGGAGAAGAGACTGCTATTAAGAATCCATTCGTCATTCCTGGGATAAAGAAATTAAATATAGACCCGCGTTTAAATCCTCAAAATACATTTAATAATTTTATTGAAGGAGAATGCAATCGGTTGGCCCGGGCTGCAGGTTTAGCAATAGGAGATAATCCGGGAGGAACAGCATTCAACCCATTATTTATCTATGGGGGCTCAGGATTAGGCAAAACTCACTTGGCTCAAGCAATCGGCATTAAAGCAAAAGAGAAATTCCCTGATAAAATTGTTTTATATGTTGATGCCAACCATTTTCAAACTCAATTTGTTGATTCTGTAAGAAACAACACCAAAAATGATTTTCTGCATTTTTACCAAATGATTGATGTGCTCATCATTGATGACATACATGAATTTGCAGGAAAAGAGAAAACACAGGATATCTTTTTCCATATTTTTAATCAATTACAACATTCAAAAAAGCAATTAGTACTTACTTCTGACACTCCACCCGTAGAATTAGAAGGGGTTGAACAACGTCTGATATCAAGATTTAAATGGGGGCTGGCTGCAGAACTATTACCACCTGACTTTGAGACAAGAATCAATATTCTCAAGAAGAAAATTTATAATGATGGCATTGATATGAGTGATGATGTCGTAAAATACATGGCCTCACATATAACAGAAAACATAAGAGAATTAGAAGGCTCTTTAATTTCTCTCCTTGCGCAATCCACACTTAATAAAAAAGAAATTACAATAGAACTGGCCAAAGAAATCATTGATAAAGTAATAAAAAACACCAAAAAAGATATTACAATCGAGTTTATTCAAAAAATAGTGTGCAATTATTTCAATGTAGGGCTTGATCTTATTAAATCAAAAACAAGAAAACGTGAAATTGTACAAGCCAGGCAAATATCCATGTATTTCTCTAAAAATCTCACAAAAGCATCTTTAACAACAATAGGATCTAAAATTGGAGGGAAAGACCATGCCACTGTGTTGCATGCCTTTAAAACAGTCAATAACTTAATGGAAACCGACAAAAAATTCCGCCTTCAGGTGGAAGATATTGAGAAAAAAATAAAATCATAAAAAAAAGCAGACTCGGCAAAGCCGATTCTGCTTTTTTTTTTAAACTAAAATTATATATTTTATTCTTTACATTAACATACTGCTCATTACTTGGTGCATGACAAAAATATAAATATATGATGGAGAAACTAAACGAACACAAAACCATCATTGCTTCTGCACAGGGGAACTACAAAGAAAAAGGAAGTAAATTTCTATCCTTCGCTTATCCTGTAAATAATGAAACAGCTATACATAAAATCATACAACAAGTAAAAAAAGAACATCACAGTGCAAAACACCATTGTTATGCTTATCAATTAGGCTTTAAAAATCATAAATTCAGAATGAATGACGACGGTGAACCATCCAATACTGCCGGAAAACCCATTTTAAATCAAATCATAAAAAACCATCTGTCAGATATACTGATTGTTGTAGTCCGGTATTTTGGGGGTAAACTGTTAGGAGTCAGCGGATTAATAAATGCATACAAAACTGCAGCTCAAGATAGTATTGACCATGCTCAAATCATTACCAAAACATATAAAGATATTTATACATTGGCCTTTGGATATGAACAACTTGATAATGTCATGAAAATTATTAACAAAGAAACTCCTGAAATCATCAACCAAACATTCGAAAACAATAAAATTTTCATTGAATTATCCATTGATCAGGATTATGTGCCAAACGTATTGAATTGCTTAAAGGCATTAGATTATGCAATAGACATCAAATACTTAAAAACAATTTAATTTATAACTATTTAATCATTTAAAATAATGTACAAAAAAAGCCTTGTTTCTATCGATGATTATACTAAAGATGATTATATGAGGCTTATAGAAGTAGCAGATTTCTATGAGCGCAATCCTAATCAAAATATTTTAAATGACAAAGTCATCGCAACACTCTTTTATGAGCCATCTACAAGAACGCGCTTGAGCTTTGAGTCTGCAATTTCACGCCTGGGAGCAAAATATATCGGTTTTTCAGATACGCAGACATCAAGTATTTCAAAAGGTGAATCATTCAAAGATACCGTTAAGATAGTAAATAATTATTGTGATTTATTAATCATGCGCCATCCTCTTGAAGGCAGTGTTCGGTATGCAAGTGAAATATCTAAAGTCCCTGTAATTAATGCAGGAGATGGTGCAAACCAACATCCAACTCAAACATTGCTTGACTTGTATTCAATAAAAAAAACACAAAACACTTTAGACAATTTAAATATATTAATGGTAGGAGACATGAAATATGGCCGGACCATACATTCTTTGCTTATGGCTATGTCACACTTCAATACTTCATTCACTTTTATCTCGCCTGAAGAATTAAGAATGCCCAAACAATACAAACAATATCTGGAAGGTTTAAGATTAAATTATAAAGAAGATAATATATTTGAAGACAACATTCCGAATGCCGACATAATATATATGACGAGAATACAGAAAGAACGATTTACGGACCCTATAGATTACGAAAAAATAAAAAATGCATATGTTTTAAAAAACAGCATGTTAAAAAACAGCAAAAAAACCATGAAAATTTTACATCCATTGCCCAGGGTTAATGAAATCAGTAATGATGTTGATGAAAATCCCAAAGCCTATTATTTTGACCAGGCACTTAATGGTGTATACATTCGCCAGGCTATTATCTCAGAAATATTGGGTGTAACAAAAATGAAATAAATAATTTTTGACTAAAAATTAAATACAATATTCGTGAAAACAAATAAAAAACAACTTAAGGTGAGTGCTATAAAAAATGGCACAGTCATTGACCATATACCTGCTGATAAATTATTTAAAGTATTATCTATTCTTGATTTGGAAAATATTGAAACCCAAATGACATTTGGCACAAACTTAGAAAGTAGGGATCAACGAAAAAAAGCGATCCTCAAATTATCTGAAGTATATTTTTATGGGAGTGAAATAAACAAGATAGCGCTTGTAGCTCCACATGCCAAATTAAGTATTATAAAAGACTACAAAGTTGCAGAGAAACGCCTGGTGGAGGTACCTGATTATATTACCGAAATAGTAAAATGTGTAAATCCGGAATGCATTACAAATCATGAAGAAATCACAACACGTTTCAAAATCATAACTAAAAAACCGGTCGCCTTAAAATGTCATTATTGCGAGAAAATAACCGAAGAAGAACAAATGGTTTTTATATAAAATAAAAACTATATCCGGATTTTTCTCCGGATCATTTTCAAGCTTTCATTGACATCTTCGGAAATATTAAACATAATGATTAATATCCCATAAACAAAACAAAAAATTGTTGACCTAATGATCGCATCTAAAACAAAATGGTGCTGTACTGGAATTATTTTCGCAAGAAAATAAGCAATAATGCCGATACCGAGTATTTTAATGAACTGGAAGTTGTATGGTTGGAAGCCAAATGTATAATAGAGAAACAAAAATTTTAAAGCCGAAAACAAAAAATATGATGTAGCTGCTGCGTATGCAGGCCCCATGATACCAAAATGCGGAATAAATAAAATATTAAAAAAAACGATAAAACCTAATAATAATAATTTCATATAAGTTATATACTGATATTTATCAGAAGTTGTTATGATCATATCAGAAGAACCAGATATCATATTAAACATATATGCTAATCCAATAAAAAATACAATTTTTTCTCCAACTTCAAATTTTTCAGGTAGAAAAAAAAGAATATTATGTATGTTTAACCAAACTCCTAGTAAAATAAATAAACCTATCCAAAATTGATTAAGACAGGTTTTAAAATAATTGGTTTTTATCTGATGTATATCATTATTTTTCCAAGATTCGGAAATAATAACCGATGAAATTCTATTAACTGTTCTGGAGGGCATCACGACCAATGTTCCAAAAAAATACATTGTAATATAAATGCCAAATTCTGACAAACCCAATCTATTAGTTAATATAATTCGTTCAATATTTAGAGTAAGGATGTTTGTTGTACCACTAAATACTCCAAATAACCCTGTTTTAAAAATGTTTTTGATTAAATTAATATTTAGAAATTTTAATTGGGGTGATACATTAAACTGACCTATCCGAATCAAAGAAATTATCATTAAAAAAGTAGGCAGTCCGAATGCTACAACAAAAAAATAGACAAATTGGTGGAAATTAATAAAATTAATAAAAAGAAAAATGGCGACAATTAAAATTAAAATTCGTCTAAATAACTCCCTGTATAACATACCCATAGTAGCATTATACAGGACTCTGAATAAATTATCAAATATAACAAGATAAACAGAGACAAATATTAATGGAATTATCAAATAAAAGTAATTACTTAATAATTGCGCCTCCATTAACGATTTCCCTAAAAACATTGACTTAAAGGTTAAAAAAAGTATAGAAACCAGTAAAAAACCAATAAAAGGTACAGATAGCGCTAAAAACAAAAAACCATTGTGTCCATTAGAATCATTCCTAAAATAAGGAAACAACCTGATCGTTACATTATTAAAACCTAATGTTCCAAATTGAGCAAATACAATACCATAGGCGATTAAAATATTAATAAGTCCTATTTGAGAGGGAGTCAATATTTTAGGAAAAATCAGACTATTGGTTAAAAAACCTATTACAACACCTGCATATACATAAATAGTCCCTTTAAATGATTGTCTGAGAATAATCCCCATGGTTTAATATTTTCATACTAATATTATCAAAATGATCTATATATGTTTAAAACAACCGTTTATTAAAAATACCAAAAACACCTATATAAAATCTAATGAATAAATTATTATATTTAAATACATGAAAATAAGGTTGTTGTTTGGCTCCAAAAGACCTGAAAAACCGCTCTATTGTTTTAATCATACTTCCTTCAAAATTAAACGAATTAGTAACCTTAGCTGCAAATCTGATACTTTCCCATAATAATAATGTTGATGCAACGCTATTTTTATATTTTAAATCAGACCCTCCTGCTAAATAATAAGCCTGGTCTTTATCCCAAATAATGAATGCCATAGCATGAATATCTTGTTTATCATCAATAACAGCAAACAATTTACCACAATTTTTATCTTTACATTTTTTATATACTTTATTTAAAATAGTAACATCTTTAGATTTGATAATTTTATTTTGTACTAAAATATCAGATAATTTATTGATATCATCAGATTCTATGACTGTTAAATGTTTTTTCTCAGCTTTTTTTATATTCCTTCTTACATTTTCTTTAAATCCTGAATAGATAGAATCTAAATCTGTTAAATCTTCAATTATGTATGTATACCTGGTAGTTTGTTTAAAATTACTCCAGTAAAAAGGTAGCCAATTTTGTAAAGAATAATTAAATCGTTGAGAAAAAAAGCTAAATTTAGGAAGCTGATTGATCAGTTCATCCATTAATTTAATCTCATTTCCTATCATATTGGTATACTTCATCTCTGATTTTTTTTTTATATATGGCCCCAATGATTGGGTAAAGGGAGGCATACTTAACCAATTATTACGTTTATAATAATAAGGCATTGCAGCAACAATATCATTATTGTTTAATACATATGCTATATCCCAGTTTTGGGGTTCGCAAACCGTATCCAACCACCAATCTTTATAAAAAATGGATAAATCATTCTCTGATTCACAAAAATCACGGTATATTTTCTTATTTTTCGATTTCATACATTGACCAATTTAATTTTTTCACTTCTTTTTCCAACGCATTAAATAATTTTGCATTCTTGACTTTATTGGGTTCTGATCTCATAAAAGGTTCTTTAAATTTACCACGATATTGTAGTTGAGGAGAAATAAACTTCCTGATCTGTTCAATATTCATTTTAAAATCACTAAACATATCTTCATAATGAACGGAATATACAAGCGAAGGGTCAATATATTTTATATCCTCATTAATTTGATTCTCTAACATAAAAATTTGCTTTACAACTTTTTCATTTTCTTCCATATTTATCAGTTTTTCGTAATTTTTGGGTTTAACACTCCATATTTCATGAGGTTTGATGTTTAATTTTTCTCGTGCCTCAACCATTGATTGTGCAGTAAATCGTGGATCACGTTTTAAATAGATGTATTTAGCAAACGGGAATAATTGTTTAAGCATCCTTATCCGCATGCTATTACTAAGATTCTTAATCAAAAAAGGTTTTTTGTAATAATTGATAATGGCATTGATATTGCCTTTAATGGCATCTCTCTGCATTACTGAAAGTTCATCAAAATTCACAAAATATTGTAAATATTTTATCCACTGATACCAAAAAAGACCTGCTTCACTGGGCTTATGCAAGCCATAAGAAAAAGTATCACCAAATTTTGATTTGTAACAATTATGGGCTTTATTCTTAAATAACAAATGACTTAATTTGAAGCCTATAAAACTATCGCGATAAAATATATGTGTCAAATTATCAAAATATAAAACATCAAAATAATTCGATAAAACCTGATATAAAAATGTAGATCCTGAACGCGGAACCCCTATAATAAAGACAGGAGGAAAACTGTTTGATTCATCCCAAAAATTCTTTTTCATAGAATATTCAAAAGGAGCAATTAATGGATGGAACAAACCAGCAGTTTTTTGTAATGCAGTGAATAAAATATTATACAAACTGTTTTTTTTTATTTAAATCATTAAGTATTGTACCTCAATTAAATTAATAAACTTTATTCATAAAAATAAATTCAGGTAATTAAACTAATTTCACTTAATATTATTATTACAAAATCATAAAATTAATGAAAGCTACACTTAATTTGTAGCATGTAAAAATAAAAAATTTTATTGATTTTCATGTAATCACTCCATCTACTATTTATAATTCGCATTGTTATGTTTCTTATCTACCTGAAATGTTACGTCATTACTCTTTGTTTTATTAAAAGTATCATATATTTACATCAACTTTTTTTCTATCTTTTCGTATAGAACATGTGTAATCTATAAAGACTTAAACTTTTAGTAAAACCAAAACAACTTTGATTTATGAAAAAAATTTCTTTACCCATCTGTGCTATATTGCTTACAATCAACTTATTTTCACAACAAAGAGGAAGGCCTAATTTATCAAATGGAACAGTAGTAGCTGATAATGGTTCGCTACTGAGGGGATGCTATATTGCTACAGACTATTATCATTACGATCCATCAAGTATTAAATCCGGGACAAAAGAAGGCATAACAAAAGCCGCCACTGAATATGGAATGAATGCATTTCATTTTTATTGTGGCTGGTATGCTACTCCTACAGGAAGATATCAACCATTGGCAGACAGTCTGGTAAAATGGACAAGAGAAGCAGGGGTTTACCTGGTTATAACCATTGGTGGATGGGATAAAAACGGTCATTTTGATTCATTAAAAGTTATGAATTTTTGGGATTATTATGCTCCCAGGTATGCTGATGAAACGCATGTGATTTATGAAATACAGAATGAAGCTCAATCTGTTTGTAATAGCGCTTCACATGATTCAACGATCAATATGGAAATTGAAGCATATAATATTATCCGAAGCGCTGCCCCGGAAACACATGTTATGTTTATGTCTTATAGCGGAATTCCCAATAAACAATATTTACAAGCTGACATTAATGCACTTGAAATAGGGGGAGTAGATTTCAGCAATGCCTCCATAGCTTACCACGGTTACTATTGGTGTTTGCATGCAAGAAAACATGAAAATCCAAGTTATGCTTCTGCAACTGAACTTAATGTTATCCCGCAGTTACAAGACCAGGGATATTCATTTGTAATAACTGAATTTGAACGGGATAGTACATTAGTAGGAAGTTTAGAGTACAGTGGCAAATTAATTGAATTTTATGAAAACGACATGGAAATGTCGTGGTTATGTTTCTATTCATTCCCATTTGACGATGAATATGCTCGTCAAAGCCTTTTCAATCCTGATACAGATTTCAAAGGGAAAGTGGATGCAATGGGGGTATCATGGTGTCCGGATCACGGAATATGGCCGGAAGATGCATCTTCATGCAATACAACTGGTATTGACAAATTATTAGTAGATAATGAATCTACAATTTATCCAAATCCTCTGGAATATGGAAATGTATATTTAATCATTCCAAAAAATCATGAAATCATTGATATAAAAATTTATGATGTCTTTGGAAATTTAATCTATATTAAACATATTACCAATGATTTAAAATACAAAAATAACATTGAATTATTGAGTAGAGAGTCTATAAAGGAAGGGGTTTATATAATAGAAATCAATTATCAAAACAAACGACAAAAAAACTGCCGACTTATAGTAAATTAATGAAATTTATCATTAAAATGTAACATATAGACAAAAAATGTTTCACTGGTATATCTTAAATTAATAGGTTTATTCTAACTTTGTAAAAAAAAAAGTAAAATAAATAA
>CAZJWE010000019.1:0-26364 GCA_964549265.1 uncultured Bacteroidales bacterium
CACTAAACCAATAAAACTTATATGCCTGAAAATCAGGAACAAAAGACATTAAAACAAACTAATATTAAATTAAAATTTAACATTTATTTAACAAAATAATTTCAGAGTCTAATTTTTATCAATTTTTAATGAATAATACAAGCTAAACCTTCAATTACTTCTACAACATAACAATATACAAATGGATTGTTTTGGGGTGTATTCATTTTCAACAAACTACATTATCACTATATATCAGCTAATTAAGAAATTATATTTGAGTATTGCAAATATCAACTAAACACGCTAACTTCCTAAATAACAGCGACTAACTAAAACAAAGGTGATCTATATCATTCAGTTTTCAGGAACTATTGATATTCTGGAACGTAAAATAATATAAAGCCAAAGTAATGAAAGCATTATTTACATACATACATTTATTTGTCCTCATACATTTAATATCATTCCCTGTAAATTCTCAAAATATAATTTTCAGGTTTGATACGATTGATCCTTCTTATTATTTTGAATCATTGGAAAAAGCGCTGATAAATCCTGAAAAAGTGGTTGTATTAAATTTGAGTTATAATCAGGAAAACATCAGGGAATTGCCTTCGGCCATTGTGAAAATGGTTAATCTCCGGATTTTAAAAATAACAGACAGTGAGTTAAAAACGGTCCCTGAAGAAATAGGATCATTAAAACAACTCAGGGCTTTATACCTGCATAACAATCAAATAGAACATCTTCCAAATTCCATTGGATACCTGAACAATTTACATACTCTTAATATTGCAGGTAATAAAATAGAAGAACTGCCCCGTTCTATGGGTATGTTAAAAAACCTGAAAAGTATTCATTTTTCAAATAACAGAATAAAAGAAATACCTTCTTCATTCCAGGGGCTTGTTAATTTACAAACAGCAGATTTAAGTCATAACAGAATTTCTTCTATTTCTTCTGCCATGTTTAATTTACCATCATTAATTGAATTGAATTTAGACCATAATAATCTTGAAGTGCTTCCTCCAATTGATACAACTTCTAATTTGGTCATTTTATCATTAAGCCAAAACAAACAGATGTATCATAATCAGGCATTCGGAAAAATAAGTCATTTGCAAAATCTAAAAAAACTGACCTACAGCTTTAATAACCTTGGCATTTTACCAGATACCATTTGTTCACTTCAAAACCTCAGCATATTCAATTTAAGAGGTAATAAATTTTTAAAAACACTACCGGAGGACATAAAAAAACTTAAAAAGTTAACAGACCTGGATTTATCAGGCAATAAAATTGCTTCTTTCCCTGAGGGAATTTCAGAACTCAATCAATTATATGCATTACACCTTGAAGTAAACAAGCTGAAAAATATCCCGTCAAGTATTTCCCGGCTTAAAAATTTAAGATCGCTTGATCTTTCCTCAAATAAACTAAAAGAGCTCACTGCAGAATTAAAAAACCTATCCAATTTGAACTATTTGAATATCAGCGACAATCCAAATCTGAATTTCACAGAAGTCATTAACACAATACCTGCTAATGAAGATTTTCATCTTGCAGTCAATAATAATAAAATAAAACAAATCCCATCAGCAATTGGAACCCTTAGCTTTTTGGCCGGTCTGGAAATCGGATGGAACAAACTCAAAACAATACCCCCTGAAATTGGGAATTTACATAATCTTAAGGCATTATACCTTCATTATAACAAGATTAATGAGATACCAGATGAAATTAAAAATCTAAGCAACCTTAAAAAAATGTATTTACAAGGCAACAGGCTTAATGTTTTACCCGAAGTAATTTGCAGACTGGACAATCTTAAAAATCTTCAATTAGAGAATAATCATATTAAAACGATACCGGAATGTATTGGAAACATGAAACAACTGGAAGCATTAAATCTTAAGAGCAATAAAATCAGCAGTTTGCCATCAAACATTGGGGAAGCTGTTAGTTTAAGCAGATTAAACCTTAGTAATAATAAAATCCAGGAGATACCATCAAGCCTTGGAAAACTTAAAAATTTACGTGAGTTAAACCTTTATTATAACAAAATTGAGCATTTACCTGCAGAGCTCGGAATGCTCAATTCTCTTAATTCATTAAATATTGGTTTTAATCCGATTCAAACCGTTCCCTGCTCATTAAAGCCTTCTCTTTGCAATAAATAAGGGATATGGGATAACAATAATTAGTTTATCGCTTCCAAAATCATTTCCTTTGCCTTATTCAATGCAGCCTCTATTCCTTCGGGATATTTCCCCCCGGCTGTGGCGAAGAAAGGCTGTCCTCCGCCCCCGCCTTTTATTTCTTTTGAAGCTTCGCGTATAATATTTCCTGCATTTAATTTTTTATTTTCTACCAGCTTGTCTGAGATCATAATCGCTAAATTTGGCCTGTTATGAATAACAGATCCAATAACAAGGATGACATCATCCATTTCATTTTTCAATTGAAAAGCAAGATTTTTTATTGTATCAACAGAGTCAAAAGAAATATTTTCAACGATCAGATTTATGCCGTTTACAGATTGTTTTTTTTGGAGTAATTCATTTTTTGTCTGCTTAATCTTTTCGCGTGCGAATGCTTCAGCTTGTTTGCGAAGGTCATTGTTTTCTTTCAACAAATCGTTTATACTGCGTATGAGGTCTTTTGGATTCTTAAGCAGTTCATTCAATTGTTTCATTTTTTCTTCAAGGCCATACAGGTATTTTTCTGCCTGATAACCGGTTATAGCTTCAATTCTTCGAATGCCTGCAGCAACAGAAGATTCGGAAGTGATTTTAAACATCCCAATTTGTCCGGTTGCCTGAACATGTGTTCCACCGCATAATTCATAAGAATCGTCAAACCTTACTGTGCGCACCGTTTCTCCATATTTCTCTCCGAAAAAAGCAACAGCTCCGTGTTTTTTGGCTTCTTCAAGGGGTATGTTTCTGTTTTCTTCAAGCCGGATGTTCTCCCGTATCTTTTTATTCACAAGCTGTTCTACTTTTCGTACCTCTTCTTCGCTTACTTTTTGAAAATGAGAAAAATCAAATCTCAAATAATCGGGATGTACAAACGATCCTTTTTGTTCTACATGTTCTCCCAATACCTGGCGTAATGAATGATGCATCAGATGTGTGGCAGTATGATTGTTGGCTGTGGATGATCGTTTTTCAGTGTAAACAACAGCATTAAATGTTGCAGCTACATCTTGAGGAAGCTTTTTAGTAATATGCAACGGTATATTATTCTCTTTTTTAGTATCAATAATCTGTATTTTTTCATTATTGTCCTCAATATATCCTGTATCGCCTATCTGGCCTCCTCCTTCTGAATAAAAAGGGGTTTTATCCAGGATCAACTGATATAATACATTTCCTTTTGACTGGACTTTCCTGAATTTTATAATTTTTACCCGGGTAGATAATTCATCATACCCTACAAATTGCGTGTCTTCAATGTTGTTCACATCTACCCAGTCTTCTGTATCAGTTATAGAAGCACCTCTTGAGCGCGATTTCTGTTTTTGCAATTCTACCCGGAATGTCTTTTCGTCAACAGAAAACCCATTTTCATTAAGGATTAAACGGGTCAGATCAAAAGGGAATCCGTATGTATCATACAGTTTAAATGCAATTTCTCCGCTTATTTCTTTTTGATTGTTTTGTTTTGCTTCTTTCATCAACTGATCAAGGAGTTGGATGCCATTTGCCAGTGTTTTAAGAAAAGACAGTTCTTCTTCCTTAATAACCTTTGATATTAGATATTGCTGGGATTCAAGTTCCGGATACGCTGCCCCCATAGTCTCAACAAGAGCCGGAACAAGTTGATAAATAACCGGCTGATTGAGTTTAAGATACGTATATGCATATCTCACTGCTCTTCTGAGGATGCGTCTGATCACATATCCTGCACCTGTATTGGAAGGCAGTTCGCCATCGGCTATTGCAAATGAAACTGCTCTTAAATGATCTGTGATAACCCTGAATGCAATTTCTGAGTTGTTATCAGCTCCATAATCAATACCGGATAATTGTTCAAGTTTTTTTATTAGTGGAAGAAACAGGTCTGTTTCATAAGCCGAATGTTTGTTTTGTAAAACCATGCACAGTCTTTCCAGCCCCATACCTGTGTCTATATGTTTTTGAGGCAAAAGTTCCAATGAACCGTTTGATTTTCTGTTGAATTGAATGAAAACCAAATTCCATATTTCAATAACCAATGGATGATTTTGATTTACCAGCTCATGTCCGGGTTGTTTTTTTTGTTCAGTTTCGGACCTTAAATCAACATGGATTTCAGAACAGGGGCCGCAGGGGCCGGTATCTCCCATTTCCCAAAAATTATCTTTTTTCCCATAACTTAATATTTTATCTTCAGGTAAATATTCTTTCCAATATTCAAAAGCATCGGTATCTTTTTCCAGATTATCTTTTGCATCTCCTCCAAATATGGTAACATATAATTGCTCAGCGGGTATCTTATAGACATCAATCAATAATTCCCATGCAAAACCGATGGCTTCTTTCTTAAAATAATCGTTAAACGACCAGTTGCCCAACATTTCAAACATGGTATGATGATAATTATCGTGGCCAACTTCTTCCAGGTCATTATGTTTTCCCGATACCCTTAAACATTTTTGAAAATCAGCTGCCCTGGAAAAATCAGGTGTCTTATGGCCAAGAAATAGTTCCTTAAATTGATTCATCCCTGCATTTGTGAACATTAATGTAGGGTCGTTCTTAATGACCATCGGAGCAGATTGAACTATCTTATGCCCCTTATTTTCAAAGAATTCCACAAAAATCTTCCGTATTTCGTTCCCCGTCATAGATAAAAAATTTTAAAAAAATCAACATTTTGTTAACATTTTGTTAACATTGCCGTATAATCACATTAAAACATAATATAGATTACATTAAAGTTATGTAATTAAATTAATTGTAAAAATAATTTTTTTATTAGTTTTGTCAATTCTTTCTTTAAAGAATTAATGAATTGATAAAAATTAAACATATACATAATAACATTTATTATATGCTTAAAGAAAAATATAGATATAATCCGGAACTCGTTAAATTTGAAAAAGTACAACGAACAATCAAACAAAAACTTCTGCTTTTTTGTTTGCATTTTTCCGTTTATGCTGCTTTTGCAATCCTTTTAAATATTGGATATTCGGCTTATTTCGAGTCACCAAATGAAAAGCGTTTAAAAAGAGAGCAACATGCCATTCTTTCTAAATATGAAATCATGAACATAAGGCTTGATGAGCTCAACAATGAACTTGTCGAGATCAACCAGCGTGATGACCAGATATATCGTGCTATTTTTGAGCTTGACGCTATTCCATCATCCATAAGGGAAGCGGGATTTGGAGGTGTAAACAGATATGCACACTTACACAATTTAAACGAATCGGCTACTGTAATCAATACTGCCAAGCGAATTGATAAATTCATTAAACAAGTGTATGTACAATCAAAATCATATGATGAAATCATTCCTCTTGTAAAAAATAAAGACAAAATGATTTCAAGTGTTCCGGCAATACAACCCATAGGTATTAAAGATTTAAACAGGATCAGTTCGTACTTCGGAAGAAGGATTGACCCCTACACCGGAAAATATAAGTGGCACGAGGGAATGGATTTTACCGGCTCGGTTGGTACCGAGATTTATTGCACAGGCAATGGCAAAGTCATAGATGCAGGAAACTCACACACCGGCTTTGGCCATCAGATAATTGTAGATCATGGTTTTGGATATAAAACAAGATATGCCCATTTAAGTAAAGTACTTGTTAAAAAAGGAGACATCGTTGAACGAGGTGAAGTGATCGGATTACTTGGAAACAGTGGTAAATCCACTGGCCCTCATCTTCATTATGAAGTCATTAAAAACAATGTGCCGTTAAACCCTATCAACTTTTATTTTAATGATATTAATGCCGAACAGTATGATCAAATGGTAAAGCAAGCTTCAAAAGCCGGTGGGATAACAATGGACTAATTGTTTAATAATATTGAATGTTTAATTACGTTTAATGTTTGTTTATTAATCATAAAGTACTGATAATTATTTTTCTTAATTGAAAAAAAAACAATATGGGAAGAAACTTTTACCATTTTGACCCGAAAAAACTATCATATATTAAATCCAATTCCGGCTTTAAAAATAAATTTTTAACCGTAGTAACGTTCCTGTCTATATTATTGATTTCAGCAATATTATTGAACCTGATCCTATCGTCTTTTTTTATTATGCCCAAAGAAAAAGCATTAATACAAGAGACAAAACGATTAAATAATGAATATAAGAACTTAAATACTCGTTTTGAAGAAGCCAGTGTTGTTCTTAAAAATATTAAACAAATTGATAGTGTTATATACAAAAGCATATTCGAAACCGAACCCGATTTCAATACATTGGCCAATGAAGGTTTTCAGGAAGCCGAACGCTACGAACAGCTAAGTTTCTCTAACAATGCTACAGTTATTGATAAAACCCGGAATAAATTAGACGATTTAAAAAACATGATCAATATCCATGATAGTTTATCCAGTGATATTTTATCTATGTTAACAACAAATAAAGAGCTCATTGCTTCCATACCGTCTATTCAGCCGGTCGGCAATGACAATCTTACCCGTACTGCTGCAGGCTGGGGATGGAAAATACATCCTATTTATAAAATTAAAAAATTCCATTATGGAATTGATTTTACAGCAGCTACTGGTTCTAAAGTAGTTGCTACTGCCAATGGCAAAGTAGAAAAAATTTTCACCAATTCGCATACCAGGGATGGGAAAAAAATTATCCTTGCGCACAAACATGGATATAAAACGGTTTATTGCCATTTAGACCGGTTTAATGTAAGAAAAGGACAGGAAGTTAAACGGGGCGAAATCATTGGATATGTAGGTAGTACAGGTTTATCAACAGCTCCACATTTACACTATGAAGTAATAAAAAATGGCGAACAGGTAGATCCTGTTTTTTATTTTTTCGGAGAGCTGTCTCCTCATAAACATAAAAAATTAAAAACCATTGCCTCTGCAACAGGACAATCATTTGATTAAACTTAAATTATGCTGGAAAAAAAAGACACATCTAACAAAAAATTATATTACTCAATTGGCGAAGTCGCTGATATGTTTAAAGTGAATACCTCTTTAATCCGGTATTGGGAAAAAACATTTGACATTATTAAGCCTAAAAAAAACAAAAAAGGAAATCGCTTGTTTACTCCAAAAGACATTGAAAATCTTCACCTTATATATCATTTGGTAAAGGAAAGAGGAATGACTTTGAAAGGGGCTAAACAAAAAATTTCTCAAAACCGCAATGATACCACTAATAATTTTGAAATTATAAAAACACTAAAAAACATAAAAACCGTTTTATTAGATATACGAGACAATCTTTAAACAATTTATCAACTCATGTATTTAAAGGAAATAATTGACGTCATTGAATCCAATGCACCGCTCGCATTTCAGGAAAATTATGATAATGCAGGGCTTATTCATGGAGAACCTGACTGGGAAATAACATCTGCATTGGTTGCTTTAGATATTACAGAAGAAGTGATAGATGAAGCCATTCAAAAAAAGACTAAACTCATTATATCACATCATCCGTTGATATTTAGCGGATTAAAAAAAATAAGAAACCAAAATTACATTGAACGAAGCATCATTAAAGCAATTAAAAACGATATTGCAATCTATTCTGCACATACAAACCTTGACAATGCATTCAATGGATTAAATTATAAAATTGGTGAAGTATTAGGGCTAAAAAGTATAAGAACTTTATCCCCTTTCAAAGATTATCTGTATAAACTTGTTGTATTTGTTCCTACAGAATATGAAAACAAAGTAAGAACTGCAATACTTAATGCCGGAGCCGGACATATAGGAGAATACGACCAATGCAGCTATAATATATCAGGAGAAGGCAGTTTTAGAGGGCTTGAAGGAACAAATCAATTCACCGGAACAAAAGGAACCCTTCATTTTGAAAAAGAAACCCGAATTGAAACCATAATGCCTAAACATCTTATAAATAAAACTATTCAAGCACTGATCGAATCACACCCTTACGAAGAACCGGCTTACGATGTATACCCTGTTCAAAATCAATTTAAAAAAGCAGGAATGGGCATTATTGGACATTTAAATAAACCAATGAAAGAAACTCCATTTTTAGAATTAGTTAAACAACGCTATAATACACCTTTTGTAAAACATACTTCCCTATTAAACAAAAATATTGAAACCGTTGCACTTTGCGGGGGCACCGGAACACAATTAATTAACCAAGCGAAAAGACAGGGTGCCAATGTATTTATATCGTCTGATTTTAAATATCATCAATTTTTTGAAGCAGAAAAACAAATTGTAATTATTGACGTTGGACATTATGAAAGCGAACAATTTGCAAAGCAATTATTTTATGATATGATTCATAAAAAATTTCCTAACTTTGCAATCCATTTTTCAAAAACAAATACGAACCCTGTAAAATACTTTTAGTCAAACAAAACACACATAACAAGAAATTCAATACACACTAAGATGATGATAACAAAAAAAACAGAAGACAAAAAAGGGATTAAGTATGCAAATTACCCTAAATTTTTATAATTCTAAATTCATTTAACTAAAAATAATTACAACATATACAACCAAACATAACATAAGCACTAAAAAATATTAAGATATGAAAGAACACAACAATGAAGCTCAGGTAGCAGACTTATCAGTAGAAGATAAATTAAAAGCACTTCATAAACTACAAACAGTAGACTCTAAAATTGATAAAATTAAAGTATTAAGGGGAGAACTTCCCCTCGAAGTGCAAGACCTTGAAGATGAAATAGCCGGACTTAAAACACGGGCAAATAACCTTGAAGAAGAAGTAAAACAACTTGAAAAATCTATCGGAGAAAGAAGAAAAGAAATCGAGGCAGCAGAAGCTTTAAGCAGCCGATACAAAGAGCAGCAAAACAATGTCCGTAACAACCGCGAATACGACTCTCTTTCGAAGGAGATTGAATTTCAGGGACTTGAAGTAGAGCTGGCACAGAAAAAAATAAATACTGCCAATATTGAAATTGAAGAAAAGAAAAAAGCGATTGAATCTTCAAAAAAAGAATTAAAAGAACGAAACAATGACCTGGAAAACAAAAACAATGAATTGGAAGAAATTGTTTCAGAGACCGAAAAAGAAGAAAAAGAATTGATAAACCTTTCAAAAGAAGTTGAAAAAATTATTGAATCGAGACTATCCAATGCGTACCAAAAAATCAGAAAAAACGCAAGAAACGGACTGGCAGTGGTACCTGTAGAAAGAGATGCTTGTGGCGGTTGTTTTAATAAGATACCTCCTCAGCGCCAGCTTGACATCCGGTCCAGAAAAAAAATCATTGTATGCGAACATTGCGGAAGAATTTTAATAGATAAAGAAATGGCCGAAGAAAATAAGACTGAATTGGGAGAAAACAAATAAACATATGAACCGAGCCATGACAAATTTTTTGACACACACGAGCATGATTATTAAGAAGCTACTTGGTTTGCTCAAAGTCAATAGGTTAAACTCATGGCGAGCTCCATATGACCATTGAAAATCAAAATATAAACAGATGAAAAAAATATTGTTGGTTTTAGTTTACGGAGCAACAGGATTTATTTTATTGTTCCTTTTACAATGCAATCATCAATATCAAAAACCGGCCTACATTTATTCGCCTGATGGCAATACTTCAGTTGCATTCCAATTGAATAAAAAAAATCAACCCATTTATGAAGTAAGATATAAACAAAATGAAGTTATATCTCCCTCTACACTCGATTTAGCATTAAAAGACGGGAGTAGATTCAAAGAATTAAGCCTGTATAAAATCACTCAAAATAAGTATGACTCTTCATATACTTATAAATTTGAACAAGCAAAGCCCATCAGGGCTCAATTCAATGAAAAAATATTTTACCTGAAAGAAACCGTAAAGCCTTACCGGGAAATGCAACTTATTTTTCGTGTTTTTAATGACGGTGTTGCATTCCGGTATTACATCCCAAACCAAAACAACATAAAAAAATATGACATCATAGAAGAAAATACAGCATTTAACTTCCCGGCAAATACAACATGCTGGCATTTATCTTCCACTAAATTCAATCAATACAATGATGTTTATCAACAACAACAAATCAACAATATTTCCCAAAAACAAATCATTGCCCTTCCGTTCACTTTTATGATTAACGAAAACCTATACGGGTCGGTAAGTGAAGCTGCACTTACAAATTATTCCGGTATGTATTTACAAAGCAATGATGCAGGGGATGCTTCACTCAAAAGTCTACTTGTTCCGCATCCCGGTAAAAAAGGAATATCCGTTGAGTTAGATGAAAAAGTAATCACTCCCTGGCGTGTAATTATGCTGGCACCCAGAGCTCATAAACTGATCGAATCAAAGGTTCTTTTACATCTAAACCAGCCATGTAAATTAAAGGATACATCATGGATTCAACCCGGCAAATGTGCCTGGGATTGGTGGAGCGGTCACACTGTCAAACGCCAATGGTTTAATAGTGGTTTGAATACAGGTACCATCAAATATTATTTAGATTTTGCCTCTGATTTTGGCCTTGAATATATGCTAATTGATGCCGGATGGTATGGAGACCCCAAAGACACCAATGCAGACATCACAACAAGCATCCCGGAAATAGACATGCCTGCCGTCATTGAATATGCAAAAGAGAAAAATGTTGGACTGCTTTTATGGGTTCATGGGCATAATTTAACAAAACAAATGAACAAAGCCTTCCCATTATTTGAAAAATGGGGGATTAAAGGGATAAAAGTTGATAAAATGGAGGCTGACCATCAAAAAATGGTTGATTTTTATCATTCAATAGCACAAAAAGCTGCTCAACACCATTTGTTAATTAATTTTCACAGCGCTTATAAACCCACCGGGATCAGAAAGACATATCCCAATATTCTTACAAGAGAAGCTGTTATGGGACTTAAATATTCAAAATGGTCACAAAAAATTACACCTGAACATAATCTAACCATTCCTTTTACGCGAATGCTTGCAGGTCCTGTTGATTATGCAACCGGAGGGTTTGACAATGTATTGCCCGAAAACTTCAAAGCGCAGGCAGAAGACCCCATGGTAATGGGAACACGCTGTCATCATTTGGCCATGTATGTAATTTACAATAGCCCCTTACAAATGGTTTCGGACCATCCTTCGGCATATTACAATGAAAGAGGGGCCGAGTTTATCAGGAATGTCCCGGCACATTGGGACTCAACCCTTGCCATTGACGGAAAAATTGGTGATTATATTATCATGGCACGAAAGCATAATAAAAATTGGTACATAGGTGCGATGACAGACACCAGCGCAAGATCATTTCGGGTGCCTTTAGAATTTTTAGAAAAGAACATCTCTTATACTGCAAGAATTTTTAAAGATAACCAATGGACTGTTCAGAATCCCAAAGCATTGGATATACTATCCACAGAGGTTCATTCCACAGATACTTTAAGCATTGACATGGCACCTGGTGGAGGATATGCAGCATATCTGTCACCCATAAAAAATAATAATCCGGAAGAGTAATCTGGTATATTTATTGATTGAGACATTTATAAATATTTTGAATTAATGCAACTATCTCAAGAAATAAAAAATTCATTTAAAGAAGGGGACATTTTGGCCAAATTGATATACATCAATCTGGGTGTTTTCATCCTGGTCAACCTGGTCTATGTAGTGCTTTTTTTAATGAATTTAAAAGATATAGGAGAAGTTTTTGTGCACGGGTGGCTTGCCGTTCCTTCCGATATTTCAACATTAATCGTAAGGCCGTGGACACTGCTCACATATATGTTTTTACATGAAGGATTTTTGCACATCCTGTTTAATCTCATTTGGATATGGGTGTTTGGCAAAATATTTCTACAATACTGGGATGAAAAAAAACTCCTGGGCGTTTATTTGCTTGGAGGCATTGTAGGCGCCATCTTTTATATTGCTGCATTTAATATTTTTCCTGTATTCGAAAAGTCGGTTGCCGGATCATATGCATTAGGAGCTTCTGCTTCGGCAATGGCCATTGCTGTGGCAATCGCTGTATTCAGGCCCTCGTACACATTATACATTGTCTTTTTAGGGCCTGTGAAACTTAAATACATAGCACTTTTTTTTATTGGACTGGATATTCTGACACTTGCAGGAGGAAACCCGGGCGGACACATTGCTCATTTAGGAGGTGCGTTTTTTGGCTACATCTTTGCCAATCAATACATTAAAAACAGAAAAGACATTACCCGCCCCATTGTTTCTGTTTTGAACGGTATTGCTTCTATTTTTCAAAAAAAAGAAAAAATGCATGTTCATTATAAGAAAAACACAAAAAACATGAACGATATGGAATACAACAAAAGAAAAGCGGAAGAACAAAAAAACATTGATGCAATACTTGATAAAATTGCCAAACATGGTTACGATAGCCTGACAAAACAAGAAAAAGAACAATTGTTCCGAATGCGCAATTCATAAATTGTTACACAATAAAACAAAACCGGATAGAAAATTGAGTACAATCAATAAACGAATCACCAAATTCATCAATAAGCATCATGTTTTGACTTTATCTACATGTTCTGAAGCAGGGCCATGGAGTTGTTCTTGCTTTTATGCTTATTCAGAAGATGAGAACTGTTTTTTTATACTATCAGAAAACAATACCCGGCATATTCAGGATATAACTCAAAACAACAAAATAGCCGGTACCATAGTACTTGAAACCAAAATTATTGGAAAAATCAGGGGAATTCAATTTTCAGGTATCATCAACGAGGTAACTGACATAGATTATCAAACAGCAAAAAAAAAATATCTGAAAAAATTTCCCTATGCTTTTATTAATAAATCACCTGTATGGAAAATATACATTGAATATATAAAAATGACAGACAATCGTTTAGGGTTTGGAAAAAAAATCATATGGAGTAATGACGAAAGACAAAGCCCAAACAACGAAGAGTAAGGCATAACATGGTTCAGAAAAAAACACATAACAAATCAAAATAAACCATTTATTTTTAAAACCCTTTGCAATTTAATTCGTAATAGTGTTAGAAAAAAAATTAAAAATTAAAAACCACATAACTATTTGATACATTTTTTATTTCGGATATTTTGCTCCAATAAAACCATAAATGATATAAAAAAAATATACAAAACATTTGTTTTTTTAAGAATAGATTATATTAATTTGCCGTAAATTATAATAATTAGTGCATGTGTATCGTCATAAAAAATAAATTAATGAGAATTTTTCATTGAATTCAACATCATGCTTTTTTTGAGGTTAAACATCATTCAATGATTTCAATATTTAGTGAAATATAAACGCGTATAATGAATATCATAATTGCAGGAGCGGGAGAAATTGGTGTCCATCTGGGCAAGATGCTGAGCAATGAGCAACATGATATTGTTGTTATTGACACCAATGAAGAAAAACTTAAAACGTTGAGTGCCAGCATGGATGTGTTAACTATTTTTGGTTCGGCAACGTCTATTGAAACGCTTATTGATGCAGGAATTCAAAAAGCTGATTTGCTTATTGCTGTGGCTGCTTCAGAAGAGACCAATATAACTTCTGCTATTCTGGGCAAAAAACTTGGTGCACAAAGGTCTATTGCCCGAATTGATAACCAAGAATATATTGAGACAAAACACAGAACATATTTCAATGACCTGGGTATTGACTACATGATATTCCCGGAAAGCATTGCAGCGAAGGAAGTTATAGGGTTATTACACCAAATCGGAACATCAGATTCAGTAGAATTTTCGGGTGGCAGATTAAATCTGTATGTCTTAAAAGTAGAAGATAAGAACTCTCTTATTGTCAATAAAACACTTAACGAAGTAGTACAGGAAAATGAAAATTCCTTGTTCAGAGCCGTTGCCATTAAACGAAATGGAGATACGATCATACCCAAGGGCGAAGATAAAATCCAGGTGAATGATATTATTTATGTGATTGCAAATAAACCAGGTATTACAGAATTAATGAGAGATACCGGCAAAGAAAAAGGTGTTGCAAACAGCATTATGATCATTGGGGGTAGCAGAATTGGTAAAAATATTGTAGAGGGACTGGGCAACCATCATAATATCAAACTTATAGAAATGGACAGGTCCAAAAGCTACCGACTGTCTAATTCATTAAAAAATGCACTGGTTATCAATGGCGATGGAAGAGACCTTGAATTATTAAGGGAAGAAAAACTGAGCCATATGGATGCATTTGTAGCTGTTACAGGAAGTTCTGAAACCAACATCTTATCGTGCTTACATGCAAAAAGCCTTGGCGTACCAATAGCCATTGCAGAGGTAGAAAACTTTAATTACATTGACCTGGCAGAAAACCTGGGCATAGATGCCATTGTAAATAAAAAAATAAGCTCAGCAAGCAGAATTTTCAGGTTTACAACTTCAACAACCGGAGAAGTGACTTCAGTAAAGTGTTTAAGAGGGACACAAGCAGAAGTTATGGAATTCATTGTTAAACCTGGTGCAAAAGTAACCAAAGGCAACTTAAATGAAATTCATTTCCTTGAAGATGCAATAATTGGCGGGGTCACCAGAGGAGAAAACAGTTTCATAGCCAAAGGCGATACGAAAATAGAACCAAACGACCGTGTCATTGTTTTTGCTTTGCCTTCTGTCTTAAAAGAAATAGGAAAATATTTTGATTAATATATCACTTCTTACATTATTATGATCAATTCAAAAATTGTATTCAATCTATTAGGTGCCCTGTTAATCGTTGAAGGTTTTTTTATGCTTTCATGCATTTCGGTCGCCCTGATCTATGAAGAGCAATTTAGCTATATGCTTATTTCTGCGGTTATTACATCTCTCTGCGGTACAATCATTTATTTAAGCACACGTGGTGCCGATGTGAATTTTGGAAAAAGAGAAGGATACTTAATCGTTAGCCTCGGCTGGGTTTTATTTTCTTTATTCGGCTCATTGCCTTTTATCATCAGTCATTCAATCCCTGATTTTTGTAATGCATTTTTTGAAAGCATATCTGGTTTTACCACCACCGGAGCTTCAATACTCAATGATATTGAATCTCTTCCATACCACATCCTTTTTTGGAGAAGCATGACTCAATGGTTAGGCGGTATGGGGATCATCGTTATGTCGCTTGCTATTTTGCCCATTTTAGGAGTCGGCGGCATGCAATTGTTTTCTGCAGAAGTACCGGGGCCTACACCTGATAAAATCCATCCGCGTGTTAAAGAAACTGCAAAACGGTTGTGGGTTATTTATATTTTATTCACACTGGCAGAGGTCATTCTCCTGCTTTTTGGAGGCATGAACTTATTTGATTCCATTTGTCACGGTTTTACCACCATGGCTACCGGGGGATACTCGCCAAAACAAGCAAGCATTGCATTCTACGATTCAGCTTACATTCAGTATGTCATCACATTTTTTATGTTCCTGGCAGGTACTAATTTTACACTCTCTTATTTTGCACTGAATGGAAAATTCTCAAAACTCTTTAAAAACGAAGAATTTAAATTCTATATTGGATTCATAATCGCTGCTACATTATTGGCAACCATCACATTATTTAATACTCAACAATTGGGGCTTGAGAAATCATTCAGGAGTGGCGTGTTCCAGGTGGTGTCAATCATCACTACAACCGGATTTGTCACTACAGATTACCTGCAATGGCACCCATTCCTTATTGTTATGCTCTTTTTATTAATGTTTTTAGGAGGGTCGGCCGGTTCTACAGGTGGTAGTATTAAAGTGGCCAGGATTGTGATCTTTATTAAAAATTGTTACATGGAACTGAAACGGCTTGTGCATCCAAGTGCTATTGTACCGGTAAGACTGAACACAAAATCCATTCTCCCCGAAATTCTCACCAATATTATGGCTTTTATTTCTGTCTATATCCTTACTTTTGCAGTTGGAGTGGTTTTCATGGCTTTTCTGGGAAATGATTTTGAAACCTCATTTGGTGCTGTAGCTTCCACACTCGGGAATATTGGCCCAGGAATCGGCAAAGTAGGCCCTGTTGAAAATTTTGCACATCTTTCCCATATTGCCAAATGGTTTTTGTCTTTCCTGATGCTAATTGGCAGGCTCGAATTATTCACTGTCCTTATCCTTCTTACTCCGGCTTTTTGGCGCAAATAACACATCAATTTTTAGATTCATGATATTCGTAGATACACATTCTCATCTTTTCCTTAAGCAATTTAAAAATGACCGGGATGAAGTTATCCGGAAGGCTATAGAACAAGGCATTGAAAAAATGCTACTCCCCAATATTGACAGTAAATCCATAACACCCATGATGGATACATGCGCTGCTTATCCTGATCATTGTTTTCCAATGATGGGACTACACCCCAATTCTGTTAACGAAAATTATATGACCGAATTAAAGGTTATAGAAAGTCGGCTGGAGCAAAATAAATTTTATGCTGTCGGTGAAATCGGCTTGGACTTATATTGGGATAAAACATTTAAACACCAACAGGAAGAAGTCTTCATTCATCAAATTGAATTAGCCCGAAAATACAATTTGCCAATAGTTGTGCATACACGCAATGCTGTAAATAAATCTGTCAATATCATAAAACACTATGATAACCTAACCGGGATTTTTCATAGTTTTACAGGAACTCTGGAAGAAGCTCAACAAATAGTAGAGATGGGATATAAAATTGGTGTTGGAGGCATCATAACATTTAAAAACTCTGGGTTGTCTGAGATCATTAGCAAACTCACTTTGAATGACATAGTGCTTGAGACCGATGCTCCATATCTTGCACCTGACCCCAAAAGAGGAAAGCGAAACGAAAGCGCTTATTTACTATTTATAGCAAATAAAATAGCAGAATTATTTGACGTTCCTCTTTCAAAAGTTGCTGAAATCACTACTGCCAATGCCATGGATGTTTTTTTTCAAACACAATAAGCTAATTCAATTTAAAAAAATAGGTTATTGTTCCTTTTTGAACGTTGGGTGCATTGGGGTCGCGATTAAAACTTGATCTTAATGCTGCCTTTTTGGCTACTTTGAGTAAATAGCTGTCCAATGTCGAAGACCCTTTAACGCCGGGGATAGCACTAATTACCTTTCCCTGCTGGTTAACTTTAATTTCTACTACTACTTTTCCTTCTTCCTGAAACTGATATTCGGGTTTGGGTAATACTTGTGGATTTCTTCCGTCCAGGCTGAAAGAAACACCTCCTTTCCCCCTGCTGTTAGCATCGGCATAATTATTTACATTTTCTTCTCCGGTAATGCTTCCCTGGTTTCCTTCTCCTTCAGAAATGCCTTCACTTCCTGCTTCTTCGTTGTCAGTTCGTCCACTGTATAAAGCGCTTTCATCAATTGTGGGTTCCGGTTCCGGTTCCTGGGCTTCCTCTTCAACCTGTTCTTGTTCTGATATATTTTCTTCAAAATGCTCCTCTTTTTCATCTTCTTTTGCTTGTTGTTCTGCTACAGGAGCTTCTTCAAAATCTTGTGTCATGATGTCTTCCTGGCTTTCTTCAAATGATTGTGAAGCAGAAGTGGATGATTCATTTTCCTGCAACTCCTGGCGTTCAGCAGGTTCCATTTGGCCAAAGCCTGCCTCATCATAGCCAAAATTCACCAATATTCCTTCTTCTCCAGGTAAATCTTTCGGTTTGGTAAACCCGGCAAGTATGAAAAAGATAAGAACGACTGCATGAAAAATAATCGTTCCTATAATTCCTTTTCTTTGTCTTGCTCTTTCATTCATATGTTACATATAGTCTTTAATATTTATAAAGTAAGTTAGAGTTTGATTGGAATTTTAAAATTTAGAAGAGTACACCTCTTCATAACTTCTAAATTCTAACTTCTTATATCCATCTTTTTACAAACCATATTCAAGTGTGAAATTTTTATCAAAAATGTCTGAAATTATTCTGGCCGCGTTGCCAGAATAAGCTTATACCTGTTGTTTTTTGCAATATTCATTACTTTTACCACTTCATTGATAGGCACATTTTTATCTGCATGCAATGAGATTACCGGATCTTCTTCTTTTCGCAACTTCTGGTGGAGCATGGTTTCCAGGTTCATATATTCCACTCTTTTTTGTCCTATATAGTATTGCAAATCTTCTGTAATAGAGACAGAAACGATTGGTGAGGCATCTGTTTGATTATTGCTTTTAGGCAATAATAATTTCAATGCATTCGGGGCAATCAATGTAGATGTCAGCATAAAAAATATCAATAACAGGAAAATAATATCTGTCATAGATGACATGCTGAAACTGGTATTTATTTTATTTCGACTTTTTAAATCCATAATTCCTGGTATATTTGTATTAAGTCACTGGTTCGTTCAAGAGGTCGAGGAATTCGGTTGTATTGGCCTCAAGATTAAAAATTACTTTTTCAATCCTGGCAACAAGGTAATTATAGGCGAAATAACTGATAATCCCCACAATAAGTCCTGCCACTGTTGTAACCAATGCAGTATAAATTCCAGTAGAAAGCAGACCTACATTAATACCGCTTCCTGCATTTGCCATATCATAAAATGCCCTGATCATTCCCATTACTGTTCCAAGAAATCCAATCATAGGAGCCCCTCCTGCTATTGTGGCAAGCATAGGTAAACCTTTTTCCAGCTTCGATATTTCAAGTTTTCCGACATTTTCAATAGCGCTCGTCACATCCTGCAATGGCCTTCCTATTCGTTGAATCCCTTTTTCAATCATGCGTGAGATTGGTGTATTTTCAGTTTGGCAGAGTGTTATTGCGGAATCAATTTTGTCATCATAAATCAAATCTTTTACACGATTCATAAAGTTATAGTCTTCTTTAGAAGAGACTTTAATGATAAAATACCGTTCAATAAAAATATAAATAGCCACAATGGATAGAATAACAATGGGCACCATGACCCATCCGCCTTTTATTGCCAAATCAAAATAAGAAAGAGGTTCATTTTGAGCTTGGTTCGCACCTGCTTGTAACGTGTCGTTACCTGTAATTTGCAAGAAAAATAAATTGATCATAGTTATTTAATTTAATAATTGGTTCTTCAACAGATAAAAGTTTATGTTAAAATTAGCAAAAATTTAATTTTTTTCGCTTTTTTTTGATTTATTGTTTAAGTATTTTTTTAATAATTCTTTAAAGCTATCAAAGTCTTCTTTGTATGTAATGCCCACTCCTTGAGTATACGGGCCTTGTTCATATAACAAATTTTCATTTACTTTATTGTAAGCCTTGAGGTGCAACTTACCACTTTTATTTAATTTCACATCTACATTAAAATCTCCTACAATATTAGCTGTTTTAGGTGTTTCTTCTTTTGTGACCCTGTCCCCCCCAACATCTACGTTTCCACTGATACTCACTCTGTCGTTTAATATATGGGTTGACAAAGCTACTTCAACTTCATCAGTGCTTATTTCATCACCTGGCCTGTAGTTGACTCCAACATCAACTTCTTCACTAATCTGAGACAACCAATTACTCAATTGGGTTGACAAAAGCTCGGTTGTGGTAGTTAATCCTACATTTCTTGCACCTATGTTTGATGAATTGCCATTATAAGTGGTATATACTTCTTCTTGCGGTGGAATAAAATTATTAAATATCAAAAGTGCTAAAAACTGTTTACTTACCTTTTCTTCTGAATTTAAAATACTTGTTACCTGGTGTTGCAGTTCCGGTTCCAAGGTTGGAACATCAATGGCAAATTCAATATCCGGGTTTTTCAATCTGCCACTTAATAATATCTGACATTCAACTGGTATTCTCTCACGGTACATATTTGTGGTATCGGTGTAAAAAAGATTGTTCAGAGTTGTTTTGACCACATAAACAGCTTTAATGTCTATATTTGCATTCAAAGGCGAACCATCCCATTCAATCCTGCCGCCTTGCTGAATTTTAAATTTTTTATTAATAAGATTCTGAAGTGTAAATAAATATTCTCCCTCAATAATATTGTACAATCCATACATATTAAACTGGTCTTCATCATTCAATCCTATTTTTAAATCCCCTTCCCCTCTTGATTCGATCACGCCAATAGACTCTGATTCAAATATTATTTTTGAAATTGTATTTTGTGATATTCCTAAGTCTATATTCAAATTAAGATTGGACGATTGTTTTGTATTTTCTTTTATTGGTTCTTTTTTTACCGTATCATTTTCTTTGCTAACAAATGTGATGAAGTCTTTTTGCTCTACAGTTCCGCCACCACTGATGGGTATGCTGATATCAGTATTTTTCAGGGTTTTAACAGAAACATCAATATTTAAATCATCTGAATTGCCTTTTATTCTTGAAATTCCCGAAACAAATGCATCGCCGTAATATGAATTCCCGTCACCATAAGATGTTTTCATGGCCAGTAATTTATCTGTATCAATGGTTAAATCAACCAAAATATTTTTCATTTTCTCCAATTTAACATAGCCCTGAATATTTGCTTTATTATTCAATTGGTCGTAAATATTGACATTCTCAAATAAAATTTTATTATCCCTGATCTGGATTTCATCATTAAACCGGTAATTTGTATTCAGGTAATCAACTAAAAAAGAAAATTCTGAAAGCTCAAAATCTGCATTTAATTTAGGATTTTGAATCTTTCCAATAAACTCCAACGGACCGGTAATTTTCCCTTTCAGATCAGAAAAAATATTTTGTACATAAGGGTTTATCAATTGGATAGGTACTTCATTTAATTGAGCTTTGACATCGATAAACCTGCGGTTTGGAATATATCTTCCTACAAAATCAAGATTTGTTATATTATGTTTAGATAATGCATTAAAATATAAAATTTTATCTTCATCGCTCCATCGCGAAGAGATCGTTAAATCACCGAGGATTTCGGTATTTATCTTCATATTTGAAATATTCAACTGCGATTCAAAAATAGCATTTGTATAATATTCAGATAATACCGCATGGCCGTTTAATTCTCCTGATAATAAAAGCTTATTTGATTTTAATAAAGCATTGATATGAGATAAAGAAAAATTTTCGGCATCAAGGACCAATTCATCCTCAGAATTCTCAGATATAGTCCCACTGAGTTTTAATAACTGGTTGTTCTCAGAAATCTTCAAATCCTTCACATGAATTGAAGATGTATCAATCGAAATAAAGCTATGAGATATATCCCATTGGTAGTTTCGTTCATGAATAAAAGAAGGGGATAGTTCAATATTAAGAACAGGGTTTTGAGATGATTGGGCAAATGTTCCAAGCATCTGAAAATGCCCTCCAATGATGTTTGTATCCAGTTTATCCCATTGTATCTCTGCTTTTATACTATCATCATGAATATGATTAGTTGATATAAAATGCTTCACTATATGTTTATCATTGAATTCAATAACACTACTCTCTGCACTTAAATCAATTTTTTGTGGATTGGCTTGGATGGCAATAGAAAAATCATTCATTGCACCGTTTCCATAAATTAATTTATCACTTTCCAGGTTCACATCGAGTTGATATTTTTCAGGATGATAAAAGGCTTTTACCATTGTTCCGTTCGCTATATTAAGCGTGTTGAAAAAATAATTGAAAATTTTTTCAGCGTTTGTAAATTCAAATGACAATTGCAGCTTTTCTGTTTGTTTATGTGCATCTGTTTGAAGCGACGGCAAATAATGATTTACAAACCGTTTCAAAGACTTAGGCAAGTCTATTAAGCTGTATTGTCCGGTCAATTCCCCTTTAAAATATGGAGATTCTATAATAAATTGCTGTTTTTTATCTCCTTCTACACTATAGCAAATAATATTCTCAAGGTTCAATGTTTTTGTTGAGTTCTCAAAATCTGCATAACCTAATTTTGCCATCCCATTGATATGGGATGTGTCAGTAGCTGTAAATTTGGTCTGAATCATAAATGAAGTGTTGGACAGAGTATCGGATTGATCAATGTTTAAGGCATACAAATCGGCACTATCCACTTGCATTTGAAAATCAAAAAAAGGAATCTTATCAGAAAAATCTACTTTCCCGTTGAATTCCAGGGCAAGATTTTTATCATTAACAGTAAGAACCCCATCATATGTTTTATTTGTTGCAACCCCTTTGATTGATATATTTTTATACCAATAATCATTAATCCCAATACGCTTAATATCTCCCGAAATATAGGCTTTAACTTTATTGTCTTTTTGGATATATCCATTTGCATGCGCATCTATATACATATCACTCATGATCTCTTCCTGATTTACGAGTTTTCCTAATTTTAGAGGTTTTGCTGCAATGTCACCTTTAAACTGTAAAATCCCGTCTTCATTGGGTTTCAATAAAATGTCGGTAGAGATTGTACCGATGTCGGTATATATTGTTCCGTATGCCACAAAATCATTAATAAATCCTGTGAAAGCCCCTTTGTATTGAATATTACCAAGATTTTCAAGCTCTTTTGGAAATGAAATTTTTTTCCCAATGATTTGTCCCAATTGAGCCTCTTTAATTTCATCAACAGAGGTTGCAATTTTTTGTACATCAAGGTAAATATATGCTTCATTGATGTTTGGCAATCCTTTAAAAGAAAAATCGGATAAAATTTTTGATTGTTCTCCAAAAAGCAATTCAACATTTTTTCCTTTTAAATCACTTATGCATCCGTCAAACTCGCCAGACAAGCTAATATCTTTTTTATATCCTTTAATTCCAGGCACAAAAAAACCCAAATCATCCAAATAAACAGATGATCTGTTCAAATTCATATGAATATCTACATATTCCAAAAATCGTCTTGCTTTCCAGTCTTGCCATGAGTCATGTGTAAATAACAATTGTTCGCATCTGATATCAGACAAAGGAGTGGTGACATTTACATTAACAAATTCAAATAGCTCTGGCCCGATATTAATCTGTGTTGAAATATTTTTAACGATAAACCCCTCCGGAGTTTTAAAGTTCATTTTTTTTACTAAAAATGAAGTAAGAGGCTCCCTGGTTTTATGAAAATCTTCAGCAATGATATTTAATTCATCTAAATATAAATTATTAAAATCAATCCCTTGTCGGGCTGAATCACTATTGAATTGATAACTTGTATATTGGAATGTAGAATTGGTTAAATGAACATCTTTAAAAATAAATTTCCATCTTGGTTTTGTAGTATCCTTCCGTTTAAGCGCATCAACTATGGGTTGAATATTTAATTGCTTATTGGAGTCTATATCAAAATGTACCTGTGCATGATCCATAGATATTTCATTAAGAGTGATTTCTCTTTTAAAAAAATTTATCATGTGTAGTTTGGCACTCAGAGTATTCCCATATAGAATGGTATCTCCTTTTTGTTCTTCAATGAGAACATCATTCAATACAAATTTATTAAATAAAGAAAAATCTACAGACCCGATTTTAATTTTTGCATCAAGGTTTTCGGAAGCCGAACTCGTTAACCGGCCAACAATCCTGTGTTGGATACCCTGGTTATTCAATGCAAAGTAAGCCCCCATTAAAAGGAATAAACATATTCCCAATATTGTTAAAGTTACTTTTAATGCTTTTTTTATGGTTTTGTATGAATTTTCAGTTATCTTCAAATCAAAAATAAATTTATTGGAATACTATGTAAACATTTCTATTCCATTAATTTGTACGCAAAAGAAATAAAAATGTTGATAAATCAACAAAAATAATGAATAATATCACCATTTTAGGTATTGAATCGTCTTGCGATGATACTTCTGCCGCTGTATTTACTAACGAATATGAATTGTCGAATATTATAGCAAACCAGGAAGTTCACAAGACCTATGGAGGAGTGGTTCCTGAATTGGCATCAAGGGCTCACCAAAAGAATATAGTGCCTGTTGTTGATACTGCTTTAAAACAAGCACATAAAACATTAAATGATCTTGATGCTGTTGCATTTACCAGAGGACCGGGCTTATTGGGTTCATTATTGGTTGGCACCTCATTTGCCAAAGGGTTATCTATAGCTCGTAACATACCATTAATTGCTGTAAATCATTTGCAATCACACATGCTTGTTCATTTTATCAAAAAAACGAAGAGCCCCTCTATACCTGTACCTGAATTTCCATTTTTAGGGCTTTTGGTTTCAGGTGGACATACCCAGATCATAATCATAAGAGATTACCTGCACATGGAAATCATTGGTAATACCATAGATGATGCAGCAGGCGAGGCTTTTGACAAGTGTGCAAAAGTAATGGGTCTGCCGTATCCCGGGGGGCCGGTAATTGATAAGTATGCTCAAAAGGGCAATCCAACAGCATTTTCGTTTAATAAACCATCTATCAAAGAACTTGACTATAGTTTTAGCGGCCTTAAAACATCTTTTTTATATTTTTTACGAGACCAGCTAAAACTTGATGATCAATTTATTCAAAAAAATATTCATGATTTATGTGCATCATTGCAACATACAATCACTGAAATCCTGATGTACAAACTCATACTTGCATCCCAACAAACAGGCATCAAAACCATTGCAATTGCCGGGGGAGTTGCAGCTAATTCAGGATTACGCAATGCTTTATTAAACGAAAAAGAAAAAAGAAACTGGTCTGTTTTTATACCTGAAATAAAATACACAATGGATAATGCTGCTATGGTAGCCATTACTGGATATTATAAATATTTAAACCGGGAGTTCACTGAACAAACTACAGAACCGGCTGCGAGGTGGGAATTGTAGTTTTAAAAAATTATATTATGGATAAAAAAACAATTGAGGTCATTAAACAAAAAAAAGGGTTTATCTGTGATATGGATGGTGTCATCTATCATGGGAATAAGCTACTTCCGGGTGTTAAAGAATTTATTGACTGGCTTATAGCGGAAAATAAAAAATTCCTGTTTCTTACCAATTCAAGTGAAAGAACCCCGCGGGAGCTACGGGAAAAATTATTACGCCTGGGCATTGATTTGGATAAAAACGTGTTTTATACCAGTGCATTAGCTACTGCCAGCTTTCTTTCCCATCAAAAACCTGATGGAAACGCATACATTATAGGCGAAGCAGGGCTTATAAATGCCTTATATGATGTGGGCTACACAATGAATAATGTTGACCCGGATTATGTCGTTGTTGGCGAAACAAGAACATATAGCTATGAAAAGATAGAAAAAGCCATCAACCTGGTACTGAGAGGTGGCCGGCTTATAGGCACCAATCCTGATGTGACAGGACCTGTTGAAGATGGAATTGCCCCTGCAACAAAGGCCCTGATTGCCCCGATAGAAATAGCTACCGGAACAAATGCTTATTTTGTTGGCAAACCCAATCCTCTGATGATGAGGATTGCGCTGAAAAAAATTGGTTGTGCAGGAAATGAAACAATTATTATTGGAGACAGGATGGATACCGACATCATTGCCGGAATTGAATCTGAAATAGAAACCTCTCTGGTATTGAGCGGAATAACATCAAAAGAACAAATAACCAAATATCCTTACTTCCCTCATTACATCCTCAATGGGGTGAAAGACCTTGTAAGCTAAAAACTTTAATCAAATCAATTTTTAATAATGGAATTTTCAAAAGATAAATCAGAAGTCGCTTATTTTATGCGCAGGCTATACAAAAAAAACCTCACCACAACATCCGGAGGAAACATTAGTGTGAAAACCCCTGACAACAAAATATTAATCACCCCTTCAAAACTGGATAAGGCACGTTTACAACAAGACCAAATAGCAGTGATTGATATGGACGGCCAAAATCTTACCCCTCAATTAATCCCAAGCATCGAAACCAATTTGCATGTATTTATATACAAGTACATCCCTGAAATACAGGCCGTCATCCATGCTCATCCAACCATGGCGACTACATTTACAGCGATGAATAAAAACATTAACACCTGCCTGATTGCAGAAGCCAGGGCAATAGTAGGCAATCCGGTAACGGCCCCTTATGCTGTAATGGGAAGTGACAGCCTGGCGGAAGTGGTTTCAAAAGCTGCTATGAAAAGTGCTACTGTACTCATGGAAAATCATGGGGTGCTTACGACAGGGCAAAGCCTGCTTGAAGCATTTGACCGTATGGAGGTCCTTGAATGTGCTGCTAAAATGACTTATTACACCGAATTAATGTATGATAAGAAAGAACTTTCTCCTGATGCCCTAAGTGAACTGGACCGATTATTTTCATAATAAATACCTCTGTCTTGGTATTCTTGTATGCCTCTATTAAGTGCCTGTCCATAAATTAAAGTGTTTGTCTCTTCTGATTCTCGTATATCTTTTGATATTTCAGCCGGGGTGATATAAATTTC
>CAZJWE010000020.1:0-26113 GCA_964549265.1 uncultured Bacteroidales bacterium
TGGAAAGATATTAAATTTATTGACGCATTTGATTAAAAATATTAAATGGGCGAAAGCCTGACACGCTATAAATCCAATAGCCGCCGTGGCTCGGGGATAGGAACGTAGTAGAATGAAAATTTTGCACTTTTATCAGGCGATAGTGGAAGCGACTACTGTATTTATAGCTGTCCGTTTACATGCAATCGTAAAAAAACAGCCTACCAATTTTTAAATGATCAAGCAGCTAAAATAAAACGCTTTTATTTAAATCATATTTGAAAAATAAATACTATATTTGCAGAAATTGTGCAATAAATACGACATAAAATGATTATTCAGTTTTATACAGGTAATTTTAGAACTTTTAAAGACAGAGTTACTTTGAGTTTAGTTGCTTCAAACTACGATAAGGAAACCAGAGAAACCGAAAATATAATTTTCAACGATAAATATAAACTTCGAAACTTAAAAAGTGCTGTAATTTACGGAGCAAATGCAAGCGGCAAAAGTAAATTTATTGAAGCTCTGATGTTTATGAGGCGATTTACGATTAATTCCTCAAAAGACAGTCAAACAGGAGATGAGATTGATGTAGAGCCATTTAGATTAAATACCGAATCAATTAAATCACCAAGTGAGTTTGAAGTAATTTTTCTCTACGATAACATTCAATACAGATATGGTTTTGAGGTTGATAAACAAAAAATAGTAGCAGAGTGGCTTTATCAAAAGCCAAAGACTAAAGAAATCGAGCTGTTTTATAGAGACGAACAAGATTTTGACATACACCCAAAAAAATTCAAAAAAGGTTCTATTGCCGTAAAAGAAGGACTAGTTAGGGATAATGCTTTATTACTTTCACTTGCTGCACAACTAAACGATGAAATTGCCATAAACGTGATTAATTGGTTTAAATCATTGAAAACAATTTCAGGCTTAAGAGAAGAAGGTTATCAAGGTTATACAATGAGTAGAACCAAAGAGACTAAAACGAAGCTTAGAATTTTGGAATTATTAAAAGCTGCTGATTTAGGAATTCAAGACATTAAATTAGAATTGCTAGACATCGAGAAACTTCCTAAAGATTTACCCAAAGAGATTAGAGATAGAATAGTTAATGAGTCAAAAGAAGAAAATTCAGAAATTGTTTCTGATGTTTTAACAACACACAAACAATATAATTCAAATAACAAACATATTAGTGACATAAACTTCTCAATGGAAGACGATGAATCGTCGGGAACAAGGAAATTTTTTGCATTAACAGGACCAATTATTGATGTTCTTGAAAATGGTTATATATTGGTTATTGATGAATTGGACTCAAAACTACACCCAAATTTAGTTTGTAAATTGGTATCATTGTTTAATTCTAAAGAATTAAATCCTAAAAATGCACAATTAATTTTTAATACTCATGACACAAATCTTTTAGGTTCTGGTCTTTTTAGACGAGACCAAATTTGGTTTACTGAAAAAGACAAATTCGGCTCAGCTAAATTGTATTCTTTATCCGATTTTAAGACTGAAAGTGTCCGTAAAAATGAGGCGTTTGAAGAAAATTATATTCGTGGTAAATATGGTTCTGTTCCTTACCTTGGGTTCTTTGAAAGCTTAACCTTTAAAAATTTATTGCTGCAAGATGAAAATGAAGGATAAAAAAGCTGAACAAATTGCAGCAAAAAAGAAGCATCGTGAACATCTAAAAGATAAAAGACGTGAAGAAGCTTCTCTTGAAAGACCTGAACCAATTAAAGTTGAGAAACCAACAATTTTAATAGTTTGCGAAGGAGAAAATACAGAACCTTCATATTTTAGAAAGTTCAAATTATCAACAGCGACTATTAAAGCAATTGGGGAAGGTTACAATACAATTTCTTTAGTTAATCGGGCATCCCAACTATCTAACGAAAAGAAATATGATCAGGTTTGGTGTGTATTTGATAAAGACGATTTTTCATTGGAAGATTTTAACAATGCTATAGATATTGCAGAAGCTCAAAACTTCAAAGTTGCATATTCAAATCAAGCTTTTGAATATTGGATAATTCTGCACTTTGAGGATCATCAAGGAGGAGGAATGCATCGTGATGACTATGACAAAAAGCTAAATGATCTATTAAAATCGTTTGGTGTTAAATATGATGGACAAGGTTCAAAAATAATAACAGAGGAAATCTTTGATATACTAGAAGGTGTTGATCAAAACACAAACCAAGAAAGAGTCGAAATAGCGATTAGAAGAGCAAAACGCAATTTAAAGAATCATTACAATGTTTCACCTGCATTAGCTGAATCATCAACGACTGTCTTTAAATTGGTTAATGAATTAAGAAAACACACATAAAACGCCAGCCTGTAATATACAGGAATCTGAGCGGTCTGCAAGATCCAGCGAGGATTCGCTTCGCTGAGCTCGTCCAATGTTATTCCCTTCGGTCATGAGCTCCCGTTGGTCGGTTCGTCCTCGGTTTCGTGTTGAACTAAATCCTGGCTACCGGAAGAATATTTGCTACCCACGAAATTGACTACCTGCTCAAAGAATTATCACCCAAATTCTGCAAAATATTTTTTGGTTTCTTTAATGATTACAGGCGATAGAAGCAATAAGCCAATGAGGTTTGGGATGGTCATAAATGTGACAGCCATATCTACATACCCCCATACCAATTGAATATTTGATATGGTACCTAAAAAGATTACGATTCCGTATAAATAGAGATAAGGTTTAACAGATTTTTCACCAAAGAAATATTCCACCGCTTTACTGCCATAATACGACCAGCTGATCATGGTTGAGAATGCAAATAAAATGAGTGCAATGGCCACAATATGATCCCCGGTATTGAAAATGCCGATCCTGTTCAATCCTGTTTCAAACCCTTGTACTGTCATGGCAACTCCTTCAATACCGCTTTCCCATGCCCCGGAGACAATGATTACTAAAGCAGTCAGGCTGCACACAACAATGGTATCAATAAACGGGCCTATGGAGGAAACCAGGCCTTCTCGTACAGGATATTTGGATTGAGCTGCGGCAAACGCAATGGCAGCCGAACCCTGTCCCGATTCATTGGAGAAAATGCCCCTGGCAACACCGTACCTTAATGTCATGATGAATGCCGCCCCGATGAACCCGCCGGTTGCAGAAGTGCCTGAGAATGCACTGCTAAAGATCAACCCGAATGCACGGGGTACTTCATCAATATAAATAAATATGATGAGGAGTGAGGTGAAAATATACAAACCAGCCATAATGGGAACTAGTTTCGAAGTCACTTTCCCGATCCGTTTGATCCCGCCAATTACGACAAGCAATACCAGTGTGGCCAACACAATGCCGGTACCCCACATCGGGAGATTGTAATTGGTATGCAATGCATCGGCAATGGAATGAGCCTGAACAACATTCCCGGTGCCAAAAGCACACAAAGCAGCGCCTATTGCAAATATCACAGCAAGAATTTTGGCAAACCGGCCGTATTTGCTTTGCAATCCTTTTTCAATATAATACATTGGGCCGCCTGATACCGAACCATCTTCGTGGATGGTCCTGTATTTGATGGCCAGCATACATTCCGAATATTTCAGGACCATTCCTAAAAAACCTGTGATCCACATCCAAAAAATGGCGCCGGGCCCGCCATAATAAATGGCCAGGGCAACCCCTACAATATTTCCCGTTCCGACTGTACCCGATAAGGCGGTTGTGAGCGCCCTGAACGGTTTGATCTCGCCTTTTTCATTGCCCGCATATTTGCCTCCGAGGATTTTAAAAGTATAACCAAGCTTTCTGACATTAAGAAATCGTAAACGAATAAAAAAATAGATACCTGTGGGGATGAGCAGAAACAACAATAAATACCCGCCAACATATTCATTGTATTGGCTTATGAAATTGTCAATTTGAATAATCAAAGTGTTCATAATCATTTATTTTTGGTAAGTAAAGTAATGTTTTCAAGATGATGGGTATGGGGAAACATATCTACAGGTTGAACCATGGATATGGTATATTGACTCCCAAGCATATTAATGTCTCTGGCTTGTGTAGCAGGATTACAGCTCACATAGATAATTTTTTGGGGTGCAACGGTTGATAAGGTTTTGATAACATCCGGATGTACGCCTGCTCTTGGAGGGTCTAAGATAATGATATCCGGGGTGCCGTTTTCCCGGATAAATGTTGAAGTAAGAATGTCTTTCATATCTCCTGTATAAAAATCAGCATTGGAGATATTATTCAATGATGCATTGATATGGGCGTTTTCAACTGCTTCATGAACCGATTCAATGCCGATCACTTTTTTTACGGCATCCGCCAAATATAAAGCAATGGTTCCAATGCCTGTATAAAGGTCATATACTGTTTCATCGCCTTTCAATCCGGCAAACTCCCTGATTTTTCTGTAAAGGTTCACCACCTGTTGCGAGTTGGTTTGATAAAAAGAGGTGGGGCCGATTTGATATGTCAGGGTTTTTATTTTTTCGTGAATATAAGGGTTCCCTTTCCAGCATTTTGGCTCCAATCCGGTAATGTTATCATTGCCTCCGGGATTGATAACATACATCAATGAATTGATTTCAGGAAATGTCTGAGATAAAAAATTCATGACTTTTGACACCTGTTCCTTGTCATCATAAAAAAATGAAACGATCACCATCACCTCGTGTAAAGATGAGGTTCTGATAATTAAATTTCTTAAAAAACCGGTTTGGTTCCGAATGTCAAAAAACGGAAGTTGTTCGTTGTCTGCAAAAGATTTCAACCTGTTTCTGATGTCGTTTGAAGGGTCTTTTTGTAAATAACAATGCTCAATGTTTACGACTTTATCATACAATCCGGTTACATGAAATCCGAGGGCATCGCTTTGTTCTATATGGTCTTTATTGTCAATTTCTTCTTTTAATAAATATCTTCTATTGGAAAAGGTAAATTCGAGTTTGTTCCTGTAATATTGATTTTCCGGGGCAGGCAATATTGTATTGACGGCGGGGACGGATAAATCTCCGATGTGTTGAAATTGTTCTGCCACCTGTTTTTGTTTGTATTCCAGTTGTTTGGAGTATTCCAGATGTTGCCATTTGCATCCGCCACATATCCCAAAGTGTTTGCAAAAGGGGATTGTCCTCATTTCACTATATTTGTGTATATGCAATGGGATGCCTTCCATGTATCTTCGCCTTCTCTTAATTATTTGAACATCCATTACATCTCCAGGTATGCCTCCCCTGACAAAGATAACGCGCCCGTCTGCTTTGGCCAGGGCTTTGCCTTCGGCTCCGATGTCAGTGATTTCAATATTTTCTAATAAAGGTTTTTTCTTGCTCACGATTAATGTATAAATCTATTTTATAAAACACAAAAAAAGGAAAAATAATAATATGCCCACCTATACAAAATAGATTTTTAAAAAATTATAATCATTTCTTTTTGAAACTTTTGATTCAATATGTCGTAAATATGTATTGTTTTCATTAATCTTAATATAAAAACATATTCAATTATGAACCGAGCCATGACAAAAAAAATGACACACTATTTATCCCGTATTTTAATCGGGACGAGCATGATTATTAAGAAGCTATTTGGTTTACTCAAAGTCAATAGATTAAGCTCATGGCGAGCTCCATCTGACCATCAAAAAATAAAAAATAAACAGATGAAAAGAGTTATCTTTTCTAATCTGTTTATGCTGGTTGCATTACCATTACTACAAGCGCAAGTCTGTGGCAATTGGTATAAAGTACCGGAAAGTGTAAATCCGGATTCGGCCACCTTAGCTGCCAATCGCCTTGAAAATAATGTTTTAAAAATACCGCACGGATTTCCGGCAGATACATTAACCATAGACGGGACTATAGATCCATTTTGGAAGGTTGTTGAACAGATGCCGATAGAACGTTTCCATGATTCATTACGACTTACTCCTGATCCGGAATATGGCGCTTATGCCCGGATGATGTATGATGACGAATGGTTATATGTTTTAATTGTTGTGTATGGAGATGACAGCGTTGATACAGAAGGTGTCACCAATAGAATGGACAGGGTGGAATTGATGTTCCAGAATACCTTTGGAGGAAGGGAAGATGGCACGTATAACCATTGTGACAGTGCCGACTGGAGAAATTGGTACTGGAAGCAGGATGGCGACCGGAAATGGGCTATGCCTGTTAATATGAGTAACAGGCTGGCATGGTTAAATACAGATGTTAGTGATGATTGTGGAAGTAACCTTGGGGATTGTGCAGAAGAAAAAATGTCTGACTGGGCAACATTGGCAGCAAATGATACTGTGCAGTATGGTGTTAATATCATCAATGATACAATAATTTATGAAATGGCTTACCATCTTCATAATTTTTGCAAGTATGACACAAATACACCGGCCGACAGCGGACATTATTTTGGTTTTGATATTTCTGTTCGTGATCAGGATGGGGATGATACCATTACTACGCATTTAAATTATAATGATTTGGGAGACAACGCGTGGGCTTATACTGTTGCCGCAGGCAAAATGATGTTCGGGCCTTATATAGGATTATTGACAACCTTTACTATTAAAGAGTCCGCTACATCCAATCCTATTGCAAATGCGGAGGTGAGCATACCGGGTTATGGGACTAAAACAACCGATGTTTTAGGCAATGTAACATTTCTTGTAGATAGTGTTGCCCAATATAATTATACTGTTTCTCATCCGAATTATTTTGATTCTACTGGTTCTGTTTTCGTTCAATCCGATACTACACTCAATTTAAGCCTGGAAACGGTTTATCAGGTAACCTTTACAATAACTGACGTGGAAACCGGCGATTCAATAGAAAGTGCAAAGATTTATCTCGAACATTATGATACATTAACAACCAATGCACAAGGACAGGTAACATTTATAGATGTATTTGTTGAAGACAGCCTCCACTATACTGTGTCTGCTGATGCATATTTTTCAACACAGGGGTATGTGGATGTAGTTGACCAGAATGTATTTTTGAATGATACATTAACACCGCTTCCTGTCATTTCAACAAATGGAAGCCTTGTTGGTTTCGAATCATATGCTGATTCGGTATCCGGGATTCAGAGTTATAGTGTTTCAGGTGAACACCTTTTGGATGATTTGACCTTAAAAGTTTCCGGTGAATTTGAAATTTCAACAAATTTTATGATGGAATATGTTGACTCAGTATCGTTATCTCCCACTTCTGGTTCTGTGGGCCCGGAGACAATATATGTCAGGATGAAAACCATAAGCAATACCGGGGTTTATGCCGGGAATATACTTCATTATTCGGCCAGTGCCGAAAATCAAAATTTACCATTATCAGGCCAGGTTATACCTGCACCTGAAATAATTGTAAATGAATCCCTGACTGAATTCAATGCGGAAGAAGGAACAGCGTCTGCTTCCCAAAGTTATACGGTTGCAGGATACAACCTTATTGATACGATTACCATAAACACATCAGGTGAAATGGAAATATCAACGGATGATGTCAATTATGGTTCTTTTATTCAATTGATCCCGGCCAATGATACAGTTTTAAGTACAGATATTTATGTGAGAGTGAAGTCGAGTGCCGGCACCGGATCACTGGATGAACAAATAGAACACATATCAGATGATGCAAATCCGGTGATAATAAACGTTACAGGTTTTGTAAGTATATTGGATGTAATGAATGAATTGAATCATGAGGATAATATTTTATTATATCCAAATGCAGCAGATGAAACAATAACGATACGAAATGACATGGCAGACGTATTTACAATAGAAATACTAAATCTTGAAGGAAAACTATTCAAAACAATTCATGCTGATCAAAATGAAATCCAGATAGATATTAGTGGTTTATTGCCTGGATTATATACTATTAAAATCCTTCAAGGTGAATCAGTATATTTAAAGAAATTAATAAAGAAATGACAAAATATTATATAGAATTCAGATATGACGGATTTAATGCTTATGTAATTATTTTATATAAGTGTGATTAAATAAAAAAAGGCTGCCTTTTTTAGCAGCCTTTTTTTTGTTATAATTGATATGTTGTTTTTATTTAACTTCTTCAAAATCAACATCAGTTACTTCACCATCGTCGCCTTTATTGTCTCCTGAAGATTGGCCGCCTTCCTGAGCTTGCTGGCCACCTTGTTCACCTCCTTGAGCGCCTGCCTGGCTGGCATTGTATATTTCCTGAGAAGCAGCCTGCCATACAGAACTGAGTTCGTTTTTCGCCGTTTCGATGGCATCAAGGTCTTCATTTTTATGTGCTTCTTTCAGTTTATTCAATGCCTCTTCAATAGGTTTCTTTTTATCATCAGGGATTTTGTCTCCATATTCTTTCAATTGTTTGTCGGTCTGGAAAATTAGACTGTCTGCTTCGTTTAATTTGTCAATCCGTTCTTTGGTTTGTTTGTCTGCTTCTTCATTGGCCTTAGCTTCTTCTTTCATTTTGTTGATGTCTTCATCACTCAAGCCAGAAGATGCTTCGATACGGATGCTTTGTTCTTTTCCGGTTCCTTTGTCTTTGGCAGAAACATTCAATATGCCGTTGGCATCAATGTCAAAAGTGACTTCAATCTGAGGTATGCCACGGGGTGAAGGAGGGATGCCATCCAGATGGAAGCGCCCGATGGATTTATTGTCTTTGGCCATTGGCCGTTCTCCCTGCAATATATGGATTTCTACAGACGGCTGATTGTCTTGTGCTGTGGTAAATGTTTCGGTTTTTCGTGTAGGAATTGTTGTATTGGCTTCGATCAGTTTTGTCATCACACCTCCCATTGTTTCAATACCCAATGACAGAGGAGTGACATCGAGCAATAACACGTCTTTTACATCACCACCTAATACACCGCCTTGTATTGCAGCTCCGATGGCCACAACTTCGTCAGGATTCACGCCTTTGGATCCTTCTTTGCCAAATATTTTTTTAACAATTTCCTGCACTTTCGGGATCCTGGTAGAGCCGCCAACTAATATCACATGATCAATATCAGAAGCTTGTTTGCCTGCTGCTTTGAGTGCTTCCCGGCAGGGGGTTTCTGTTCGAGTTAACAGGTCATCTATCAAATGTTCCAGTTTAGCTCTTGACAATGATCTTACCAGGTGTTTTGGTACTCCATCAATAGGCATGATGTAAGGCAGGTTTATCTCAGTATTGTTTGAGCTTGAAAGCTCAATCTTGGCTTTCTCGGCAGCTTCTTTCAGCCGTTGCAAAGCCATACCGTCTTTTCTGAGGTCTACATTATATTCCTGCATAAATTCTTCAGCCAGCCAGTCAATGATTTTATGGTCTACATCATCACCTCCCAGGTGGCTGTCTCCTTTGGTAGATTTTACCTCAAATACACCATCTCCCATTTCAAGGATTGAAACATCAAATGTACCGCCACCAAAGTCAAAAACAGCAATTGTAATGTCTTTTTCTTTTTTGTCAAGTCCGTATGCCAATGAAGCAGCTGTTGGCTCATTGATAATTCGCTTAACCTCAAGCCCGGCAATTTCTCCGGCTTCTTTGGTTGCCTGACGCTGAGAATCACTGAAATAAGCAGGAACTGTAATAACAGCTTCTGTTACTTCTTGTCCAAGATAGTCTTCTGCTGTTTTTTTCATTTTTTGTAAAATCATAGCAGAAATTTCCTGGGGCGTATATTCTCTGTCGTCTATTTTAACTTTCGGGTTGCTGTTATTTCCTTTTATTACTTTATACCCTACACGGTCAACTTCTTTTTGTACCTGTTCATATTTTTCTCCCATAAATCGTTTTATGGAATATATTGTTTTTTCAGGGTTCGTAATCGACTGACGTTTAGCAGGGTCGCCAAATTTACGTTCACCATTCTCAATAAATGCTACAATTGAAGGCGTTGTCCTTTTGCCTTCATTATTCGGTATCACTACAGGATTGTTTCCTTCCATCACTGCAACGCATGAATTGGTTGTTCCTAAATCTATTCCTATTATTTTACCCATGATCTTTATTTTTTATTATAAATACATTTTTTAAATTTTTACTTTGATTCACAAAGATTGTGCCAAATTTAATAATTGAGCCATTATTGAATTTGGATATGTCAACAAACATAGTTTATATATTGAATAAATCAAATATTATGCCATAATGGTTATGGTGTCTGTCAAAAAGGCAGTAATTGTTTTAGGGTGTTAATTATCAGTACAATTTGAATTGTTGGCTGTTGGTTTATTGATATAAGTTAACATAAACGACACACCAAAAGGAAAGCGAATGGTTTTTAATAAATGTCGTTCAATATTAAACAAATAAAAGAAGAAACTGTTGATTAACGTATTATTTAATTGATTGAAATCAGATTTGATGTCTTGTTTCTGTCCGGATGTTTTTTTTGTTTTGAATATTTTTGATATCGTACGAAAGAGATAGATTGGAATGAAAAGAAATGTATTGAAATACGATTCGGATACAATGTTGGAGGAGCTGGGAAAGAGTTGTTTTACCTGTGATGCTTTATAGCGCCTGTAATGATGGTTAATGTCATCATGTTCGCTCCAAAGTGACATAAATGCAGGGACTGTAATCATAATAATTCCCTCATTTTTGCAAACTCTTTTCATTTCATTTATTGCTTTTTGATCATCTTGCACGTGTTCAATCACATCAAATGCACAAACAATATCAAAGGAATTAGGATTAAAAGGTAATTCGAGTATTGAGCCCTGGATGACATCCAATCCTGTTTTCTCATTTGTAAAACGGCAACAATCAGCATCGTATTCCAAAGATGTAACAGAACCGATGTTTTGTAATGCTTCTGAAGAACGTCCGGTGGCAGCACCAATATTGAGAATTGAAGGTGTTTTGAAAGAAGAATGTTTTGTAATATTATCAAGTATGATTTTCTCTCGTATTTTAAACCACCAATGGTTTCGTTCATTATTGTAATATTCTTTATAATATTTTTTGTCCATCTATTTACAATATATTTTTATTGCTTTTTCAGCTTTTTTATGGCCTAATTGTTTAGCTTGTTTGAAATATTTGCAGGCATTTTCTTTTTGTTTATTCTTTAATTGTATGAGGCCGAGATAAAAATATCCGTCGCTATAGTTTGAATTCAAACGAAGTGCATTTACAATGCTGTTGTTCGCTTGTTTCAGCTTATTTTGTTGATAGAATATTTTTCCAGCCAGGAAAAAGGCTTGATAATTTCGTTTATTCAATTGAATATATTTTTTCAGATCATTCAATGCGTTTTTGTTTTTACCGAGTGCATGATAAATTCTGGCTCTTTGGAATAGCGGATATTCAAACTGTTGGTTTAAGGCCAGCGCTTTGTTATAATATTGTAATGCAGCATTTATATTATTTTCATGTTGTTTGGTAAGCCCATAAAAATATAACGCTGCATAATTTTTTGGATTTTTTTGAATTACTTGTTCAAAATATTTCTGGCTTTCTTTTATGTTACCTTCTTCAAATAATTCAAGCGCTTTTTCATACATTGGGTTTTTGTGTCTGTATTTAAAAAACACATCCACTTCAAAGCTTTTATTCGGTTTACTGAACCGCTTGATCAGTGCATATTCATTCGGCCTTTTTTTGAAATATTCAAGCGGAACTGAATTTTTTTTCAATTTGGGCCTGTATGAATAATGACTGTCCCAAAAAATCAATGATCCGGGTTCTGCTGTATCAATAGCAGGTTGTTGAATTCTAAATGCTTCTTTTTTGAAATCTTTTGCTGATTTATTATTGTAGTAATAAAATAATGCATGGGAAGCAAATATCCGGTTGTCTGTTGTAACTTTTTTATTGGTACGCACCAGGTTTTTATACCAAATAGCTGTTTGTTCCACTATTTCCTCTTCATAATTTTGTTTGATGGGTTTGATGACAGAAATAAGATTGGCAAAGGCAATGACTATAAAAAAAACCGTTATTATTTTTTTAGATATGTGTTTAATTGGCAATAAAAGTGGTATGGCAGCGATGATTGTGAAGATGAGGTGATTCCAGTTGTGTTCATCTGAGAACGACACACCTTTAACCTGATAACTCATATATAACCAAACAATTATAATAAATGGGATGACGATGATAAAAACGTAGAACCTGTTTTTAAGTTGCTTGAGTCCGTCTATAGACAATGCCCCCATTAAAGCTATTAAAGGAGAAATCACCGTCATATACCTTAAATTACCCCCACTTGCCGGGCCGAAGTTTAATGTTTTATGGTTGAAAAAACTGTGTAATAAGAAGAAAAGCAGGGCAGGAATGACGATTGTTAAGTGAATTTTTTTAATGTTAAATATTTTTGTTGCGATGTAATGAATTGCCAATGTTAAACCGGTGGCACCAAAAATGATAACAGACATTTTTGGATAATGGTCAAAGCCCTGTCGTGGATACGCACTGGCATATTTTTCTGATGTGCTTAATACATTATTGATAATGTAAAGGATGTCTCCTGTTCCTAAATAAGTCCAGACAGTGATTATGATTTGAGGGATAACACCGCTTAAAATGGCTTTCCATTCTTTTTTATATATCAGGTATAGTCCATAAACAGCCAGGATAACATAAAATTCCTGCCGGATAATGCTGATGTAGGAAATAATAAAGGTGGATAATAGTAATTTGTTCTTATGATGAAAATACAGTGAAAGGATCAAAAGGAAGGCAGTGATTATTTCTGAATAATTTCTGAATGAAAGTTGAACCCACATAGGTTGCAGTGCCAATAAACAAAATGCCAGTATAGCAAATTGACTTTTTAATGTTTTGGCCACCTTATAGGCGAAAAAGCATGAAAAAGCAGCCACAAAACAATTTACCAATAGCACCACGGTGCGTCCGCCCAAAGCTGGTAAGGCATACAGTAGCTTATACCCGGGCTTGTTCCAGTTTCCTAACACCGAAAACGGGTCACGCCAAAATCTTTTCATGCTGATGAAGTGGGCAGCTTCATCATGTTGATAAAACCCGTCTGATAAATGAGAATAGTAAAAATATAATAATCCTAACGCAAAGGTTACGAAAAGCATTATATTATCGGTAGTTAACTGTTTTTTCATTGTTTTGTTTAGTCTTTAATTTCTTTATTTACTATTTTTTGTTTAATAATAAAAAGTGGCCGTTCTTTTACCTGGAAAAAGATTCTGACGATGTATTCTCCAAGTATACCGATACAAATTAATTGTACGCCACCAAACAGTATAATGGCAAAAAGCAAACCTGTGAAACCGCTGGGCACGCCTTGCAGAAAAAATTTGCTATACAATACATAGAAAAAATAAAGTAATGAAATTAAAATTGAAATAATTCCCAAGCGGGTGATAAATTTTATTGGAAATTCACTGAAATTAAAAATTCCATTAAACGCTAAATTAAATAACATCTTCCATGTATATTGGGAATTGCCGGCAATTCGTTCTTTTCTTTCGTATTCTATCCCTGTTTGTTTGAACCCGATCCAGGAGCGCATTCCTCTGATATATCTGCTTCTTTCCGGCATTTTATTTAAAATATCTACAACTTTTCTGCTGACAAGGCAAAAATCTCCGCTATCTAACGGAATTTGCACATTGGATACTTTTTTTTGCATACGGTAATACAAATGGTAACAAATTTTTTTTAATAACCCCTCTTTTCTTTTTTTTCGGATACCATAGACAACATCATATCCTTCTTTGTATTTATTGTAAAAATCATGCAATAACTCAGGCGGGTCCTGCAAATCACCATCTATAACAAAAATTGCTTCTGTTGCCCTTACATTCTGTAATGCAGCAGATAACGCAATTTGATGTCCATAATTCCTGGATAAAAAGATACATTGGTAATTATCATTGATGAACCCTAACTGGTACATCAATTCTGCGGTATTATCATTGCTTCCGTCATCTACCAACACCACTTCTATGGTATTATTGCTGGTTTCTATGAGCTTATTGAGCCGTTCAACTAAAAATGAAAAAGATTTGCTTTCATTGTAAAGAGGAGCAACTATAGATATTTGAGGATTCTCTGAACCATTCATCCATTTATATAATTATTAATTACAGTTACGAAAATAATAAAAATATAATATCTTAAGCTGATTTATTTAAATTGTATTAAAATAACTATACTTTTGTTGTATAATCAAAATGAGTCATGATGAGTGCATATTCGGAAACCCCAAAAATAACAACACATGTTTTACAAAACATGAAAAAAGATGGTGAAAAAATCACCATGCTTACATCATACGATTATTCAATGGCAAGAATACTTGAAAATTCCGGAATTGATGTTATTCTTGTTGGAGATTCTGCTTCAAATGTTATGGCAGGCCATGAAACAACCATTCCCATTACCCTGGATGAAATGATTTATCATGCAAAATGTGTTGTGAAGGCTGTAAAGCGGTCATTGGTTATTGTTGACCTTCCATTTGGCACATATCAGGGAGATTCTAAAGAAGCTCTGAATAGTGCCATTCGTATTATGAAAGAAACAGGGGCAGGGGGCATTAAAATTGAAGGAGGAAAAGAAATACAGGAATCTGTCAGCAGAATATTATCTGCCGGAATTCCTGTAATGGGACATCTTGGACTCATTCCTCAATCCATTCATAAATTCGGCACTTTTAAAGTGAGGGCAACATCAAAAAAAGAAGCAGAAGAATTAATAGATAATGTTGAATTATTGGAGCGATTGGGTTGTTTTGGTATTGTACTTGAAAAGATACCAGCAGAATTAGCGGCGAAAGCAGCACGAAAAGTGAATATTCCTGTGATTGGCATTGGGGCCGGAGCCGACATTGATGGACAGGTATTGGTTCTTCACGATATGTTAGGGATTACTAAAGATTTTTCACCGCGATTTTTGAGAAGATACCATAATTTATACGAAGAAATTCAGTCAGCTGTTAAGGCCTATATTAATGACGTCAGGTCAAATGATTTTCCTAATGAAAATGAACAGTATTAATTATTAATAATTTCCGGGCTGAAAGCCCATAATATTTCAACCCCGATGGCAACGCCTCGGGCGTATATTCCCTCTTTGAACTTATGGCATTCTGCATTAGCTTGTAATTGAAGCGTCTATGCCATCAATGCATATCTTCTGGTGTCCAGGTTGATAAGGATAAAGAGTAAAATGGTGAAACCCCATAAGGAAGAGCCGCCATAGCTAAAAAAAGGCAGTGGGATACCAATAACAGGAAAGAGGCCAATCGTCATTCCAATGTTTATAGCAAAGTGGAAAAAAAGTATTGACAGTACAGCATAACCGTAAATCCTGCCAAAAACAGAGCGCTGCCGTTCGGCAATAATGATGATTCTGATAAACAACAAGACGAATAGTATAACCAAAACAGAAGAGCCTATAAATCCCCATTCTTCACCAACAGTACAAAATATAAAATCAGTGCTTTGTTCCGGGACAAAATTGAATTTTGTCTGGGTTCCTTTCAAAAACCCTTTTCCGGTTATTCCACCTGATCCAATAGCTATTTTTGACTGATTTACATTATAGCCAACGCCCAATGGATCGGATTTGATGCCCAAAGCAATGTTTATTCGTTCTTGCTGATGCGGTTGCAGAACATTATTAAAGACATAATTTGCAGAAAAGGTATAAGCTACAGACCCCACAAAAAATGCAAGGATGATAAGGATTTGTTTGTTGTATTGAAAAAGGCCTATGAACATAAACACCAAACCGGCAATAAAGGCTGAGGCCAACAATACCTGATAAGTAGTGAGTTCAAGGTGTGCCAAAATGTTTGTGAGCCAGCTGACTCCACCAATAAATCCCAATACTAAAAGCGATATCAGCATTCCTTTTTTATCTTTTTTTAATATTCCATACACAAGGATAGCAATGCCTGTTAATCCTGTTAAAACATATGTTTTTTCATAAAGCAGGCTGGCAATAAACAAACCGGGCAATAATAACAGAATGACCAAAATAAAGTGGGGCAATCCTTCTCTGTATAGAACAATCATAAAACTTAAAAATACAAGTGCTGTTCCGGCATCTGGTTGTAAAATGATCAATGCGGCAGGCATAAAAATGATGAGCAATAATAATACAATGGACCGGAAATCTTTTAAATCAACCTGGTAATGGCTAAGGTATTTAGCAATAGCAAGAGCTGTTGTGAATTTTGCAAGTTCTGCAGGTTGAATGCGATAACCTCCAATTGCATACCATGATTGTGATCCATGCACTTCGATTCCTACAAATAATACTCCTATGAGAAGCACCATCGTCAAGGCATATAGAGGATATGCAAAATAAGGGAAAAACTTACTGTCAATAATAAGTATCATAACCCCGACGACCAATGCAATCAGTATCCAGAAGAATTGTTTCCCGTACCGTTGTGATATATCTAAGATGCTGGAATGTTCGGGTGTGTATTCGGCAGCATAAATATTCAACCATCCGATGATGATTAAAGCAAGATATATTGCAACTGTAAACCAGTCTATATTAGCTATGATATCAGTTCTCTTTTTCATTATTTTTATGAATAAAGTCTTTTTCTAATATATAATTTTCAAGCCAGGGCCTGGTGATTGTGTCTTTCATGTATTTTTCAATCATCATTCGTGCAATGGGGGCAGCTAATGAGGCTCCATAACCTGCATTTTCTGCATATACTGAAATGGCTATTTGAGGATTTTCTCTTGGGGCAAATGCAATGAAAATTGAGTGGTCATCGCCATGAGGGTTTTGAGCTGTTCCGGTTTTTCCGCATACTGTAATGTCGTCAATTTTGGCAATCCTGGCTGTACTGCCCGACCCCGGAGGCCCGTTTACGGCTTTTTCCATGCCATTAATAACAGGTTCAAAGTATGAAGAATCAATAGAGGTGTAATACGGCGTTTTATACCGGTTGTCTAATTGTTGTTCTCCCTCAATATTTTTAACCACATGAGGAAGATAGTAATGCCCCCTGTTTGAAATAGCTGCAGCCATATTGGCCATTTGAAGAGGGGTTGTTTCTATTTCACCTTGTCCTATAGACAATGATATTACAGTTAAAGCAGACCATCCTTTTTTTCCATAATATTTATCAAAATAATTGGTATCAGGGATGTTGCCGGTAAGCTCATTGGAAAGGTCAATGGTTGTTTTTTTGCCAAAATGAAAAGACTCTAAATGGTTCTTCCAGTTGGCAAAAGAAATGTGGATGTCGTCGTAATTGGGATTATTTAATATTTTGATGAATGTTTTACAGTAATATGCATTGCATGATGCCTGGATGGATCCTTCAAGGTTTAAAGGTGTTGGATGTGAATGGCATCCTACCGATACCCCGCGGGCATAAAATCCATTATAGCAATAGAAATATGTCTGGGGGGTAATTACTTTTTCATTTAATGCAATCAAAGCATTCATGGGTTTAAACGTTGAACCAGGCGGATATTTTGCCATTAATGCCCTGTTGAATAAAGGCTTTAATGTGTCGTTATTTAGTTTTTTATAATATTTGCTGCGATGACGGCCTGTAAGGTGTTCAGGGTTGTAACCCGGAGCAGAAATCAATGTGAGAATTTCTCCGGAAGACGGCTGAATTGCTACGATGCTTCCGATCTTCCCTTCCATTAATTTTTCACCGTATTTTTGTAAATCATCATCAATGGTGGTGATAATATTGGATCCGATTTCTGCCGGCACATCAAATTTTCCCTCCCGGTAAGAGCCTTTGATCCGGTTATGAACATCTACCAAATATATTTTTTGCCCTTTTTTTCCACGCAACGCTTCTTCATATGTTTTTTCTATACCGCTAACGCCAATATAGTCACCCTGTATATAATAATCACTGTTATCTATAATTTTTCTATTTACTTCACCTACATATCCTAATAAATGTGATGCTATTTGCCCCGGATATTTCCGGATGGTACGCGGCTGCACAAAGAATCCGGGATATTTATAAAGTTTTTCCTGGAGTACTGCATACGTCTTTGCAGACATTTGTTTCAATACAATGGATGACTTATATCTTGAATGAGTATACGCTTTTTTAAGTTTCTTGATCAACTCTTCTTTACTCAATCTTAATATTTTACATAATTCTGTGGTGTCAAATGCATGAATCTGCGAAGGGATTACTTTAAGGTCATAACTCGCCTGATTTGAAACGAGCAATGCGCCGTTTCTGTCATAAATTAACCCTCGTGCCGGATATTGTATGATTTTTCGCTGTGTATTGTTCGAAGCAGAAAAACGATAACTGGATGTAGCTACCTGGATGCTGAACAATCGTATGACAATCGCCAGGCTTATAATTCCTATCAATACAATAATGATATATTTTCTGTTTACAAATTGGTTCACTGAAATATTTATTTTTAAACATTATTTCTGCTTTTTAAACGAAATATATTGTACTATCAGTATAAATATTAAAGAAAATACGGTACTGATAATCACTTTAAGTAATGTATTAAAAAATGAAGAAAGGCGGAATATTTCCAAATAAAAAAGCACTAAATGATGGAAAAAGGTAATTGTAGCTGCATACCGTAAAAACCATGTTAAGCCATAGTATGAAACCGTGGGGGATGATCCGACTTCGTAGCCATCTCTGGGAGAGATATAGCCTAAAATATAGGGTCTTAGAAATGCAATAAAGACTGTGGCAGAAGTATGCATGCCCGGAGTATTCATGGCTATATCAATAACAAGCCCCATAAAAAATCCGAGTACAAGCAAAAACCATTTGGGCGTTTCAAAAGGGAGTAACAAAATAAACAAGATATAAATATAAGGATTAACATATCCACTAAATTGTATGTTGTTAAATAATAGTACCTGTAAAAGCACTAATATGACAAATCTTAAAATATTTAATGGAATTGTTCTTATCATTATTTTTTGATTTTGTTTTCAAGTTGTTTTTGTTCGGTCACTAATTCATTGTTTATGATATAGACATAAGACAGGTTTTTGAAATTTGTAGCAAGCCTGATCCTGATATTATAAAAATTGCCTCCTTTTTCATAATCTGAAATATACCCAATAGTGATGCCTTTCGGAAATATGGCTGAATAACCACTGGTAACAATGGTGTCTCCTTTGGCTATACTAACATGATAAGGAATTTCATTGAGCATGGCATACCGGTAGTCTTTTCCATTCCATGATATTGAGCCATAATAATTATTTTTTTTGATGGCAGCGCTTAGATTCAGGTTTCTGTTAAGAATGGGCAAAACAATTGAGAAATTTTCAGACACACCCCTGACAATACCTACTACACCGTTTTTTGAAATGGCCCCCATTTCATGTTGAATACTGTCTTCGCTTCCTTTGTTTAATGTTATGTAATTGTATTGTTTGTTTGTAGAATTATTTATTACGTTGGAAGAAATGTATTCATATTGATGGAGCTTATCTTTCGGGAGTTTTTTTTGACACAGTTCTTTTTTTAATTCATACACTGTCAATTTATTCCTTAACCGTACATTTTCTTTTATTAATTGCTGGTTTTTTTCTTTAAGATTGGCGTATTCTTTTATGTTTTTTAACTTACTGTTTATATATCCTGAAATGGCTGAAGAATATTCGGAAAATTCAGTTTTATGATAATTATTATACTGTAATAATGAAATTGAAATTGATTCAATAATCAAAAAAAGGATAAGGAAATGGTGCCTTATAATAAAGAGGAATAAATTTCTCATATGCCACTTAGCATAAACATACTATAATAATTTACCGCATTAAAAAGTTGAATTCATCTACATGCTTTAGCGCAGTAGCAGTTCCCCTGGCAATGACATGCAATGGGTCTTCGGCAGTGTATACCGGGATGTTCAATCTGTCAGAAAGACGCTTTTCCAGTCCGTTCAACAGTGCACCTCCTCCGGCCAGATAAATTCCTTTTTTCACGATATCTGCATATAGTTCAGGAGGAGTTTGTTCTAAGACATTGATGATGGCTGTTTCGATTTTTGCAATGGATTTATCCAGACAATGTGCAATTTCCTGGTATGATATGGGTATCTCAACCGGCATGGCAGTCATGATATTCGGGCCGCGAACAATAAAGTCCGGTGGTGGTTCTTCGAGGTCAGGCAAGGCTGAGCCAACATTTAATTTAATGTTTTCTGCGGTTCGTTCTCCAATTTTAATGTTGTGCTGATGCCTCATGTATGTTTGGATTTCAGAAGTAAATCCATCTCCGGCAATTCTGAGCGACTTATTGCATACGATACCTCCCAATGCAATCACGGCTATTTCTGTGGTTCCGCCACCAATGTCAACCACCATATTTCCCTGGGGCGCCTCTACGTCAATTCCAATACCAATAGCAGCGGCCATAGGTTCATAAATCATATATACATCTCTTCCTCCTGCATGTTCACTCGAATCCCTTACGGCTCTTCGTTCCACTTCTGTGCTTCCTGAAGGAATGCATACCACCATGCGAAGTGTAGGAGTGATAAAGCTGCGGCGTTTGCTGATCATTTTGATCATCCCCCTAATCATTTGTTCGGCAATATCAAAATCAGCAATCACCCCATCTCTTAATGGCCTGATGGTTGCTATATTCATATGGGTTTTGCCATGCATCTGGCGAGCTTTGTTGCCAATGGCAATGACTTTTGATGTGTTTTTGTCAATGGTAACAATTGACGGTTCATCTACAACCACTTTATCATTATGAATAATTATTGTATTTGCTGTACCTAAGTCAATAGCAATTTCCTGAGTTAAAAATGAAAAAATTCCCATTTTAATAATAAGCTTGTTTAAATTAATGTTTAAAATGTCTTGTCCCGGTTACAACCATGGACATATTATGTTGATTACAACAATCAATTGATTTGTCATCCCGTATAGATCCTCCGGGTTGAATGACCGAAGTGATGTTTTCTTTTCCTGCGATTTCGACACAATCGGGGAAAGGGAAGAATGCATCTGATGCCATCACAGCGCCTTCAAGTTTAAATCCAAAATGTTTGGCTTTGGCAATGGCCTGCTGAAGTGCATCTACCCGTGATGTCTGGCCTACACCGCTTGCCAGTAATTGTTGGTTTTTGGCCAATACAATGGCATTCGACTTGGTTTGTTTTACGAGTTTGTTTGCAAATTCCAGGTCTTTCAATTCTTCTTTTGTGGGTTGTTTTGTGGTGACCGTTTGCATGTCGGAAATAGCTTCTGTTTTGGTGTCCCTGTCTTGTATGATCGTGCCATTTAATATTGATCTGTATGAGACAGGCCTGAGCGTGGTGTCTTTAGATAAAAGTATAATACGGTTTTTTTTCGTTTTTAGTATTTCAAGAGCTTTTTCTTCATAATCAGGGGCAATGATTATTTCAAAAAACAATTGGTTCATCTCTTCAGCAGTCGCTTCATCAATTGTGCCGTTTGTAATAAGTACTCCGCCAAATGCAGATACAGGATCACCGGCAAGAGCGTCTAAATATGCCTGCTTCATATTGTTGCGTGTGGCCAGCCCGCAAGCATTATTATGTTTTAAAACAGCAAATGTCAGATCATTGAACTCATTGATCAAATTGACCGCTGCATCAATATCCAATAAATTGTTATATGAAATTTCTTTTCCATGAATCTGATCAAACATCTGGTCAAAATCACCAAAATAGGTCCCTTTTTGATGCGGGTTTTCCCCGTAGCGCAATGATTTTCCATTAAGAATACTTTCCTTGAAAGATTCCCGGGTGTCTTGTGCAAAATAGTTATGAATCAATGTATCGTAGTGTGAAGAGAGGTTAAATGCTTGTGCAGCAAATTCTTTTCGTGTGATTAAATCAGAAACACCTTCCTGGTTCTTCAGTATTTCTTTTAATTTATCGTATTGTGTCATGGAAGAGATTGTGAGCACGTCGGTGAAGTTTTTAGCTCCTGCCCGGATAAGCGATATACCGCCAATATCAATTTTCTCAATGATCTCTTCTTCACCGGCTCCCGACTCAACGGTTTTTTCAAATGGATAGAGGTCAACAATGACAAGGTCTATTTCAGGGATTTCATATTTTTTTAATTGCTTGACGTCGCCATGGTCATTTCTTCTGGCCAGTATTCCTCCGAATACTTTGGGGTGTAAGGTTTTAACCCTGCCTCCAAGTATTGAAGGATAGGTTGTTAAATCCTCTACTTTATGAACGTTTACACCCAGTTGTTCGATAAACCGGTGCGTCCCACCTGTTGAATATATTTCAACGTTTTGTCCTTCTAATAATTCTACAATCTCTTTTAGTCCATCTTTATGAAATACTGATATTAAAGCATTCTTGATTTTCTTCTTATCACTCATTTTTGAATTATTTCTTTATGTATAAAGTTTTAGGTTATAAATTTATGTTAAACAAAATAATAAGCAAATTAAATAAATAAATCCTTAAAAACAGTTTATAATTAAAAAAAAATAAACAAGTATTTACAGAACAGTAAATAAATATCTTCCAACACTCAGGTAAATCAATAATCCCATAATGTCGTTAACTGTTGTAATAAATGGGCCGGTGGCAAGCGCAGGGTCAATTTTTAGTTTATCCAAAACAAGAGGAACGAATGTGCCAAAGATGGAGGCAAAAAGAATCACAGAAAAAAGAGCAATGCTCACGGTAATGGTAAGTGCAAACGAATCAATAAAAATGATGTTGTATACCAATATCAATGAAGAAAGAATGATTCCATTCATTAATGCAACAAGAAATTCTTTTAAAAGCCGCCCTAATGTACTTTCAATGCCAATGCTTTTGTTTGCAATGCTTTGGACAATGATTGAGGATGATTGAACTCCCACGTTTCCTCCCATCGCACCTATAAGCGGGATGTAAAAGGCCATTTCGGGATACAGGCCAATGTCTCCTTCAAACAATCCTATGACCCGGGCACCGAATATTCCCCCGATCAGCCCGATCACAAGCCAGGGAAGCCGTGCCCTGGTCATGTTGAAGAAATTACTCGATTTGCCTATTTCCGGGTTGATACCCGATATCATCTGGTAATCTTTTTCAGCTTCTTCCCTGATCACATCAACCACATCGTCAATAGTGATTCGTCCAAGGAGCCTGCCAATGGAATCAACAACAGGCAAAGCCACGAGGTCGTACTTTCTCATGATGTTCACAACCTCTTCTGATTCTGTATTGCCTTTAACAGAAACCACATCTCCATCATATATTTCTTTGATGATGGTATCATCTGTATGCAGAAGCATTTTTTTAAGTGACAAGGTGCCTTTTAATATTTTTTTGTTGTCAACTACATACACATAATAGATGTCATCAACGTTTTCAGCTTGTTTTCTCAGTTCATTCAGGCATGTGCCAATGGTCCAGTTCTCATTGACCATGATCAATTCTTTGGCCATCAGGCCGCCTGCCGTATCTTCTTCATATCCTAACAAGTCCAGGATATACCCGGCTTTTTCAACGTCTTCAATATTTAATAAAACCTCTTCTTTTTTGTCTTCCGACAGTTCACCAATCAGGTCGGCAGCATCATCGGATTCCATGTGTTCAATATACTGGCGTGCAATGGTTTCTCCGGGAAGAATTTTTAAAAAATTTTTTCGCTCATTTTCTTCCAGTTCAATCAATACATCGGACGCTTTTTCCTGATCGAGTAAAAGGTGTAAGAAACGTGCTTCTTCGAGGTTTAAAGCCCTGTAAATTTCTGCAATATCGGCCGGATGAAGCTCGTCCAGTAAGTTTTTTACGGCAACATCTTCTTTGTTTTCAATCAGATGGATGAGTTTGTCTATATATTCACGGCTAAGTTCAAATTGCATGATATTCAGGTTTTATTGTAGTATTCGATAAATTCGGTTAATTCGATAAAATCATTAACACTAAGTTCTTCAGGCCGCCTTGAAAGTAATTCATGTTCATCTTCCACATTTACTAAAAACTGTTTTAATGAGTTTCGTATTGTTTTTCTTCGTTGATTGAATGTTGTTTTCACCAGTTTGTGAAATAATTTTTCATTGCATTCGAGCTCTTTTTTTCCATTTCTTTTTAAATGTATTACACCCGACAGAACTTTTGGCGGAGGTACAAATACATGATGGCTCACAGTGAATAAATAGTTGATATCATAAAATGCCTGTAGCAAAACACTGAGTATGCCATATTCTTTAGATCCCGGCGCCGATTTGATCCGCTCTGCAACTTCTTTTTGTATCATGCCAACCACTTCATTCACCGTATTTCTGCAATCATAGATTTTAAAAAAGATCTGACTGGAAATATTGTAAGGGAAACTGCCAATAATAGCAAGGGGGCCATTAAAAAAGGTATGGAGATCAAATTTTAAAAAATCATCATGAATGATATTGCTGATATGGCAAGGGAAACATGAATGCAAATAATTGATGGATTCCTGGTCGAGTTCAATACAATACAGGTTATGGCCAAATCGCTCTAATAAAAACTGAGAAAGCATCCCTGTGCCTGATCCGATTTCAAGTACTTTAGACACGTTTTTAGCCTCAAGGCTGTTTACTATTTTTTGAGCTATGTTTTTATCAACGAGGAAATGCTGGCCCAATGATTTTTTGGGCCTGATGAATACGGCAGGTTTTTTATTTTGGGAATGTAGTGACATAGTTTTTTATTTGCATATTATGTGCCAAATTTAATTGAACATTTTTTAATAGCGAATGATATCAAAAAATATTTTTTGAATATTTTTTTTTAAGTTTGGCACATCGTTTACTAAAAATAGTTTTTAAAAATGAAAAAATTTATTGTTTTTCTTTTGGTTTTCAGAACCATATACGGGTTTGCATATGAAATTTCTGAACACACTAAAATAAGCATGCTTACAGCAGACCCCGGAACAGAACTGTATTCTGTTTTTGGTCACAGTGCAGTGCGTGTGAATGATTCGGTGAATGGGATTGACTGGGTTTATAATTATGGCACATTTGATTTCAATACCTCACATTTTTATATCAAGTTTGCCAGGGGTAAATTGCAATATATGTTAACACGAGACAGGTTCAGGCATTTTTTGCCCGAATATATTTATTTTAACAGGTCTGTTTATGAGCAGGTATTGAATTTGACACAACAGGAAAAGCAACGCATGGTTGAATTTCTTGAATGGAATTTACTGCCTGAAAACCGGTTTTACAGGTACGATTTTTTTTATGATAATTGTGCTACCAGAATCAGGGATTTGTTGACAGAAAATGTAAGTGCCAGGATTTATTTCGATACCACACATATGGTTGAGCAAAGAACTTTTAGGGATTTGATTGATTTTTGTTTGAAAAATATGAAGTGGAATAAGTTGGGTATTGACCTGGCTTTGGGTTTACCTGCCGATAAAATTGCCGAGCCCCGTGAATATATGTTTTTACCGGACTGGATGAAAGAAGCATTTTCCGGTGCATATATTGCAGATGGACGCAGGCTTGTCAGTGAAACGTCTGTTCTTTTTAAAGGCGAAGAGCAGTCTGTTACACCTTCTGCTATTTCTCCGGGATTGGTGTTGTGGGTTTTGTTTATTATTGGCATCATTAGCTTGTTGAACAAACGGTTTGCTTTGTTTTATGACAAGACTCTTTTCTTTGTTGTTGGGGTAACCGGCATAATGATATTCTTGCTATGGTTTGCCACAGACCATTCCACCACTCATCATAATTATAATTTGCTTTGGGCTGTTCCACTGCATTTTGTAGCTGCTTTTTACATAGGAAAGGCAGATAAATATTGGGGGATAAAGCTTTACTTTACCATCGCTTTTGTTATTGCATTTTTTACCCTGGTCTTATGGCAGCAAATCCCCCAAAATTTAAACGAAGCATTGATCCCACTCGTGTTGATCTTATTTGTTAAATCCGGGAAGATTAGCGGAGTGGATCAGTGGGTGAGGATGAAGATGTTGGTAAGACGTTAAGCTCGTGAGATGGGGAGTGGGTTGTTTGGTTAGAAGTTTAGGAGTTTAGGAGTTTAGGAGTTTAGGAGGTTAGAAGTTTAGAAGTTTAGGAGTTTAGGAGTTAGAAGGTTGTAAAATTCAATCGCTCCTTACGGCTTCTGAAAACTCAAAACCTGATCTGCAAATTCGCAGTAGATTTTTTCTTTTATTTAAAAAATAGCTATAGTCAAGTAATATAGTAGATTTAACATATTTTTAACAAAAAATT
>CAZJWE010000021.1:0-25907 GCA_964549265.1 uncultured Bacteroidales bacterium
GCCTGAAGAACAAAGATATAATAAACTTAAGACGGAAAGTATGCACTTGCAAAATTTTATTAAAATGATTTGATACCAGATCAGGATTTCTGAACTTCTACACTTCTAAATTCTACACTTCCAAATTCCAATGCTCTGTTCTTCCCATTTAATTTGCAGTAAAACCTTCCTCTTTTCCCTTATCCAAAAACTCAAGAAAGGTTTCGGTGCTCAATGTATAGCTTAATGATGCAAGCGTTTCTTCCTGCGGATTGATGATGACAAAATAGGGCTGGGTATTGGCATCAAAGTTCGTAATCTGAATATCCAATGCTTTTTTCCCTATTGTTTTTTTGATCTTGCCGTCTTCTTTTGAATTTATCCATTCGGCTTCGGGAAGTTTTGTCCGGTCGTCAACATATAAAGATACAAGCACATAGTCTTGTCTGAGTTTTTTGAGTATACGCGGGTCGGACAATACTTTGCTTTCCATTTCTTTACATTTACTGCAAAAATGCCCTTTGAATATGACCAATAGCGGTTTATCATTTTTTTGGGCACATGTAAGGCCCTGTTCATAATCAAAATAGCCTTTTAAGTTATGCGGCGAATGCAAAATGTCATCATACTTTGCATCTCCACAGAATGTCGGATGTGCATCATCTTTATAAGTTGAGGTTGTATGGATAGTTGTTGTCAAATCAAAACCAGAAGTTGACTTTGACGGCAACACAGTAGATAAATTTTTTAACGGCGCACCAAATAATCCCGGGATCAGGTACACCACAAACGCAAAGGTGCCAATAGCCAGAATAAGGCGCAATGTATTTATTCTGGACACCTCTGCATCATGCTTCATCCTGATCTTTCCGAGCAGGTAGAATCCCATGAGTGTAAAAATGCTGATCCATGCAGCAAGATATGCATTTCTGTTCAACAGATTGAGGTGATAACCCTGATCAATATTATTAAGGAATACAAGCGACAGTGCCAACAGGATAAACCCAAACACCACTTTAACGGAGTTAAGCCATCCGCCTGACTTAGGCAATGTTTTCAGGGCAGAGGGAAATAATGAAAGCAGGAAAAAGGGCAATGCAAATCCCAGGGAGTACCCCAGCATTCCAACGACAGGTTTAAGAGCCAGTCCGCCTGCTGACTTGATAAGGATAGCGCCAATGATGGGACCGGTACATGAAAACGAAACCAACACTAAGGTAACAGCCATAAAGAAAGCACCGATAATGCCCCCTTTGTCTGCTTTTTTGTCGGTTTTGTTCACAATATTTCCGGGCATAACAATTTCAAACACCCCAAAAAACCATAATGTAAAAAAGATGAATAAAATAAAAAATAAGCTGTTTGGAATCCAGTGACTGCTTAATTGTTTTGTGAAGTCAGCCCCCAGGCTTGTCAGTGATACCAACAGTCCAATACCTAAAAAGATAAGGATTATTGAAAAGCTGAAAACAAATGAAGAAACCACAGACTTAAACCTGTTTTCATTACTTCGCATAAAAAACGATATTGTCATGGGGATCATCGGGAATACACAGGGTGTGATAATCCCTCCTAATCCACCCAATAATGAAAGTAAAAAGAATATCCATAATGATCTTTCTTCAGGTTTTTCTTCCTGTTGTGCATCAGAAATGGTTGCAGGCTCTTTTTTTACTGTATCTTTTTGGGGCACTGCAGCCGTGTCTGTATTTGTATTCAGATCGAGATCTATTTGGCTCTCTGATAACTGAATTGTTTGTTCTTCTTTCCCGGAGGAATGTGTTTCTGCTTTTACCTGGGCTCCGGATTGATTGAATGGCACGGAAAAATCTTCTTGTACAGGAGGAATACATGTTTTATCATCACAGCACATATATTCAATGAATCCTTTGATTGCAGGAGGGATTGCACTTTGTGTTACCAGGGTTTGTGTGAATGTTACGGTGTGGTCATAATACGGGAGTTTGATCCCAAAATTCGGGTCGTATACACTTTCAGGAGGATTATCAGGAACAAGCGGGCCAATGGATTTGAATAATGATGAATCTTCATAAAAAACAGATGTGGGAACAGGCCCATTTCCCTCAATCTCTGAGCCATACAAATGCCAACCATTGTCTATCAGGGCTTTGAATTCCATCCTTACAGTCTGCCGGTCTGTTTGTTTTCCGCTGATCTGCCATTTAACAGGTTTTAACACGTCTGCCTGGGCAAACACCAAACACGCCATCAATAAAAAAATGGACAGGATGTATTTTGTATTCTGCATTTTTATTTTTTTTTGATTAAATACTATGATCAAATATAAAAATTCTTTAGAAGAATCAACGATAAGAGTATGGAATAAATTTGATTTTTATATATTATTTTAGGTACGATACTTTAAAATGCTACGCAAACGGAAAGCCATAGCGGGTCGTTTTTATGCCTGCTATGACATATTGGCGTTCGTTACCACTCAAACTATAGATTTATTAAATTCTAAAAACAGATGGTAAATATTCACTATTGGCATATTCTTTCTCGCATGAGTTGTTTTAATATAATATTTAAACCCAATTAAGGGTTCAGCTATAAAACTACTATTTATATAACTTTCAGTTTTACATTTTTCTTTCATTTGCTCATGAATATATTCAGGGTCGCCTCCGGTAATAAAACCAATCATTCCGGCATAAAATTCATGGGGTGAATAATCTCCATTAATAAACCGGGTTAACCCTTCATCAATATACTTCTGGCTGACATTTTTCAATCTTTTACATTCAATAATAAACTCAAAACCGGAAATAGCAAAAGATAAATCGGTTCGCCCTATATCTTTTTCATTTTTGAAAACATTACGTTCCCAATCAACATAAAGAATATTTGTTTGTATCAGTTTATTCAAAAGAGGGCTCACGTGGTAAAAGTCATAGATAAACCTATCTCTTATATCATTTTCAATGCCAATGTGTTTGTTAATTCGATTATATGTATCACTAATTGCTTTTAAATACAAATTTTCTATTAAATCCTGCTTCGATTTGTATCCCAAACACCCTAAATTTAACGTTATGAATTGGTCCTTTTTATTCATTCGTATCAGGTAGTTTGGATAATAACTGGTTAATTTCTTCTTTGGCATCTTTATATGCCTGGCGTATTGTCCAATCTTTAAATTGATTACTTTTTATGATATAAAAATGATTTGGTTCATAGATTTTTATTTTTTCTTCTTTTAATAACTTGTCAGTTTCTTTTAGTTGGTTATTTTTTACAAATCGAAGAATTTGCAGTGTGTTATCCTGGAAAATGTTTTTTCCAGATTGTTTATCTACAATAGATATTTTTAGGATAGCACCTATATTTTGTGAAATATGATAGGATGCATTAAGTGTATGTTCAGCCGATAAAACTAAACTGAATGCTTCTTTAAATGCAGAAAAATAATTTGTAATATCTTTCGATTGAACTTGTTTTAACCTTTCATCTGCTCTTTCAACATTTACCTGGTAAAATTCCTTTATTATTTCTGTTTCATATTCAGTCAATTTGTATAGATTAAACACCTCGTTATCTGAAATTTTCTTGTTTTTGTCAATATTATTAGAAAAAAAAGGAAATGGGAAATTTTCTACTTCTTTAACTCTTATAGAATTTCGCTTACCTTTGGCTATTTGAGGAGATGTATTATTTATGTAAAAGGAAGCCAATAACGACCTAATAATCGAATAGTAAGGAAAATAGTTTTCACAATTTTCTATTTTCATACAAAGAATATTATCTTTAAATAAAACCTTTCCATTATCTACAACTACTGCTTTAATTCTTTTAGCATTGATTGGAGTACGATCAATCAATATTTTTTTCCCAGTATAAATCGAATTATTTGTTTTTGAAAGAACTTTTTCTAATTTGAGTTTTAATTCATTATTATTGATTTTTTTAATGAAATAAAAATCATTTTTTTTGTTATAGCACTTATTTAAAAATTCTTTATCTTTATTAGCTAAACTATCTGATAAAACTTTAGATTCGAAATAATCCTTGCTAAATTTCGATCCAACGGGTAATCTCCTAAAATTTCTATTCCACTTAAAATTTTTCAAGGATGAAACCCCATTTTTAATATAATCATCAAACTTGTTAGGGGTTAATAATGGAAAATATATTGATTTTCCAATAGAATACATCTTATTATCAGAAAAAGGTTCAAAACCTCTGTCGCAATTTACAATAAGTTTCTTATTTTTTTTGTTGTCAATTTTTTCAATTAATCCAATATAGTCTTTATCACCATTTACTAAAATTCTCCATAATAAATCATTTTCAAAAAAATCATTTTTATTTACCTTAAAAATATCATTTCCGGTGTATTGAATTAGTTCAAAATGTTCTCCCAGCTTGGTCAATTTTGGGGAAATATAGTTGAATTCATAATTATCTTTCCTGCTATAAGGTTTAAATTCTACAATTACACAGGGTTCGCTTGCCCCTATATCTACAGTTATTTTTGGCGATTTGTAAGTTTTCTTTTTGAATAATATTTTATTATAATGAGATAACTCGAAGAAATTATGTATTCTATTCTTATTGAGAAAGTCTTTCCTGAAATTGAATGTGTTCTCGTTTAAAAAAACAGAGTTTTTAACAATCATGACATTTAATGTATCAGGCTTTTGCCATTTTTCTATTCTTCTTAAAAAAGCCTGGGAACGTTCATAATCTGATACATTTTCATATTCCGGGTATTTATTGTCTGTGTTATTAATAGCTTCTCGTTCGGCAATATTATTTTTATTTCTGCTATCAGGTACTGAACCCCATGGGGGATTGGAAACAATTACATCAAATTTTTCTTCTCTAAAAATGTCATCAGTAATCGTATTTCCATAAATTAAGTTTTTCCCTATAAGAGCAGGAAGTATGGGATGGGAATGTTTGATTTTTTTACGAATAAATTCAGGTTCTTCATCTTCCAAAAGCACTAAATAAAGGCTAAAAGCAGCTATCTGCAGGGCATCTGCATCAATATCAATACCATGTATTTGCTTTTCTAATATTTTTATTTTTTCATCATAACTTAATTTATGTTTCCCTGATTTTTTTGCTTGTTCATCTCTTAATATTTTAAAACTTTCGACAAGAAAGGCTCCCGAACCGACCGCTGGATCCAGCACAGTTAACCGTAAATTATCCTTTACTTTATGCTTTAGGCTCATACTAAGCATAAAATCAACAACAAATGATGGGGTGTAATAAATTCCTCTTCCTTTTTTTATTCTGTCATTTAAAAATGCCTCATAAACATGACTAATTAATTGAATGGGAATGTTATTAAATTGATATGGAAATAGTGTTCCCTGGCCACTTTGATAATCAGTTGTAAAAAACAAAAACAATTTCTCTAAAGTCTCTATATTTATTTCCTTTTCATTTATTCTTTTATTACCAAAAACATCTCCATTGATTTTACACACTTCATTAAAAGCAGAAATTAAGTTTTGTGGTGATTTGCTACTTAAAATATCTGGTAAGTAACCGGTATCAAATATCCCTCTGTCTTCAAGATATTTAACAAATAAACATCGTAAGATTAAAAGATGAACTATCAGTTCCTCATTATTTCTAATCAAATCATTTCTTAAGGCAATAAGATTTAATAATAAATCTTTATCAACTTCTTGCTTATTACGTTGTTTTTGCTGAATAAATTGATAAAAAAAAGAAGAGTCAATATAATTTTTCGAAATTGTTTCAATATTAGTGTCTTCATAATCTTTTGAATTCACACCATAATCAAATGTATCAATACAAATAGGTTTGCTTAAAACTTTATTTGGGTCAGGTTTTTTCTTACAATCAATAATGTAAGTTTTTTTTTTATCTACTGCAATAAAAACATTATCATTATTTTCATTCCATAATCTTTGATGATAGTCGAAAATTTCTTTAGTACTGTTAACATGTATGTATTTAACGACAGGTGCATTATTTCGGGGGTTATAAATAAAAATACTCCCATTAATAAAATCCGAAACCTCCTTCTGAGAAAATCCCAAGATATTCAGGTAGTTATGGAAGTTTTTGCAATCCATTTCTTTTTGTAATCAAAGATAGTAAAATCTTATTTATTTGAAAAAGTTATTAAAAAAAACATTAATTTTTGGTTTATTGTGCTTTTGGAGCGGCCATGGTGTAAAACCATTATTCCACTGTTTCTTTTTGTTGCTGAAATATTTCAGACAAGGCATGCCATGCTTTATAAATATCTGTGATGTTGCTAAATGACAATGATAGTTTATTGTTTTTTTCTTCGAGATGGTATTTTGTATGATTTTTTTGAATGGTCTCCAGGATATTTCTGAAAACAGGCGATTGATAATAAGGTGATTCCTGGTCTGATACAAAATATGCAATCATGCGTTTGTTTTTCAGGATGAGTTTTTCAAATCCCAAATCCATGGCCAGCCATCTTAAACGGACTACTTCAAGCAAGTCTTTTGACGGGGGCGGGAGTTTTCCGAAACGGTCTGTCAATTCATGTTCAAATGTCTGCAATTCTTCCTCTTCCTTCATGTTATCCAGCTTCCTGTAAAGATGAATACGCTCTGTAGCATTGCTGATATAATAGTCAGGAAACAGCAGTTCCATGTCTGTGACGATCTGACAATCGTTTACAAATTGCATGGATTCAAAATCTGTCTCTTGTTGGGCCAATGTGCTGTTTTCGTCTTTAAAAACATCTTTGTATTCATTTTGCTTCAATTCATGAAGCGCTTCATCCAGGATGCGGTGATATGCTTCAAATCCAATGTCCGTAATGAACCCGCTTTGCTCCCTTCCCAGAAGGTTTCCGGCGCCCCTGATATCCAAATCCTGCATGGCAATGTTGAATCCGCTTCCCAATTCTGAAAAGTCCTCTATGGCTTTAAGCCTTCTCCTGGCGGGTGCAGGCAATGTACCAAGCGGTGGCGCCAGCAAATAACAATAGGCTTTTTTATTTGAACGCCCCACCCTGCCCCTGAGTTGATGCAAGTCACTCACACCAAAATTCTGGGCATTGTTAATAATTATCGTATTGGCATTGGGGATATCAAGTCCATTTTCTATGATCGTGGTTGCAATCAAAACGTCATAGTCACCACTGATAAAGTCGAGGATGATGTTTTCTAATTCTGTGGCCTTCATTTGTCCGTGTGCAACCGCTGTGCGTACATCAGGACAAATATTTTGAATATATTGTTCAACGCCTTTGATATTATGTACCCAATTGTGAATAAAAAACACCTGTCCGTTCCGGCTTGTCTCATAATATACAGCTTCCCTGATGGTATCTTCATTGAATGTATGAAGCTCGGTGATGATGGGATGCCGGTTTGGCGGGGGCGTATAAATAACAGAAAGGTCTCTTGCGCCCATTAATGAAAACTGGAGTGTCCTGGGAATGGGGGTAGCTGTTAGTGTAAGCGTATCTACATTCAGCTTGATTTTTTTTAATTTTTCTTTTACTGCAACCCCAAATTTTTGTTCTTCGTCAATGATCAGCAATCCCAGGTCTTTAAATTCAATATCATTACTAATGATGCGGTGGGTCCCAATAATGATGTCAATGCTGCCTTTTTTGATTTTTTCGATCGTGGCTTTTTGTTCTTTTGTTGATTTAAGGCGGGATATGAAATCCACATTGCACGGGAAATCGTTTAACCGTTCGGTAAATGTGTTGTAATGCTGTAGCGCCAGAATGGTTGTCGGTACCAATACGGCTACTTGTTTGTTGTCTGCCACGGCTTTAAATGCGGCCCTGATGGCCACTTCTGTTTTGCCAAATCCCACATCCCCACACACCAGATAATCCATTGGAATCTGAGACTCCATGGCTTCTTTGACACTGTTTGTTGTTTTATGCTGATCAGGTGTATCTTCATAAATAAAGGATGCTTCCAGTTCTTTTTGCAGGTAGGTATCCGGGGTGAATGCAAATCCTTTTTTTTGTTTTCGCAATGCATAAAGTTGGATTAATTCCCTGGCAATGTCTTTTACTTTTTGTTTTGTTTTTTGTTTAAGGGTCTGCCATGCCCCGCTTCCTAGTTTATAGATTTTAGGAGGTTCACCTTCTCTTCCTTTGTATTTAGAAATTTTATGAAGTGCATGGATACTGACAAACAACGAGTCATTGTCTTTATAAATAAGTTTTACTGCTTCTTGTTGTTTCCCATTGTTATCAATCTTTTGCAGTCCACCGAATGTTCCAATACCATGGTCTGTATGCACTACATAATCACCGGGGTGCAAATCGCCCAGTTCACGGATGGTTAATGATTCTTTTTTTGAGAAACCATGTTTGAGGCCCGACCGGTAATAGCGTCCGAATATTTGATGGTCGGTATAACAACATATTTTGGCATCATGGTCTATAAATCCTTCGTGCAGGGTATCGGGCAATGGTTCAAAATGCACATCATGGTTTATATCCTGAAAAATGGCATTCAACCGTTCTATTTGTTTTTGGTTATTGGAGAGTATGATGTTATGATATCCATTTTCCTCTTTTTCTTTTAAATTGTTGCCCAGCAATTCAAAATTTTTATTGAATGCAGGCTGCGGTTTGGTATCGAACTCAATGGTATGGTCAGGCAAATAGTAAAAAGGCAGATTGTATTCAATGACAGGAAATTCAGCAAGTTTATTTAAAAAGTCGTTGCCATGATCAAATACAAGCGGGTCATTTTCATTTTCCCGGTGCTGTAAACCAATATCATATATCGAATTGACATTTTGTTTCAGCACTCCTGCTTCTTTTATCCAAAACAATGTGTTTTCGGGGATCATTTCAAGGAAAGATTGCTTTTCTTCTTTGATGGAATGTATGTCGGGCAAGATTGAAATGCTGTTTAATTTTTCCTTAGACAACTGGCTTTCAACATCAAACGATCTGATGGATTCAATTTCATCTCCAAATAAATCAATACGGAATGGCAATTCAGATGAAAAAGAAAATATATCAATGATGCTACCTCTCACAGAAAATTGCCCAGGTTCATAGACAAAATCAACACGTTCAAAATTAAAACGACCCATTAGCTCCATGATCTCATCAAGAGATATTTCTTCTCCTGAAAATAAATTCAATGTTTTCTTTTTCAATGAGTCTTGTGCAATCACCTTTTCAGCTATGGCTTCAGGATAGGTAACAATGATATATGATTGGGGCGACTGAAGTGCATCCATCACTTCGGTACGCAATTGGATATTGACTTTATCAGTCTTATTATATTTTACCGCATTTTTATATGATGAAGGAAATAAAAACACCTGGGTTTCTTTATGCAATTTACTGATATCATTTAAAAAGTAAGCTGCTTCTTCTTTGTCGGGCAGAATAAAAAAAGTAATGCCGTCTTTTTGATGACACAAAGCCCCTGCGATTGCATCAAATGACCCTTTTAATCCGTTTAACCGGATTTTTTGTTTGTTTTGTCCCAATCGTTTTTGCAGTTCTTCAATCTTCGGGTGGCCTGATAGTGTATTTTTTAATTCTGTAAAATTCAATTTTTTCTGTATTTTGATGAGATGGTTGCAAAATTATATTTTTTTGTCTTCCATACAATTTTAAAAACTCATAAGGTATTCATTTGGTATTTATCAACCATTTATTTTGGTGCTATTCTTAAAAAGAATTGAAAAATTTAACAAATTGTGTTTTCCTGCATTGCACGTTTTTAATTTTCCTCTTACAATCACGTTGGTATGTGTCAATTTTTTTCTCATGAGCCGGTTCATTGCAGTTTTATTCACTGAAAATGCAAATAAATAATGAATATTTATTTATTTTGTTGTTTTAACCTGCATTCCAAAAACATAAAAAGCAGAAAATTAAATTATGTACAACATCATAAAAGTAAACAGATTTTTTTTCATTCCTTTTTTTATTTTTATTATATCCTGTTTCATCCTGGCATTATCCATTCCCAAGCTACAGCTTCATCTTCTTACAAATCAGTATCATCATGTCGTTTTGGATTATTTTTTCCGGCATATTACACACTTAGGGAGCGGTTATCCGGTGTTGTTAGCGGGGATTGCTTTGTTGTTTGTCCGTTTCAGGTGGAGCATAATTGTGGGGGGGTCGGGATTAATGACAGGTATTGTTGTACAACTATTTAAACGTTATGTATTTGAAGATTTTAAACGCCCTGTTGCTTTTTTTGAAAAAGGAGTTGAATTATACACCGTAAAAGGATTGAATCTTCACACTTCTTTTAGTTTCCCATCAGGACATTCTGCCAGTGCTTTTGCCTTATTTCTTTGTTTGGCTTTTTTTGTGCGTTCGCCATTCATAAAGTTCCTGTTTTTTATCATTGCATTATTGATTGCATACTCACGGGTTTATATTTCACAACATTTTATGATGGACATTACGGCCGGTTCTTTCATAGGTGTTTTATGTGCCACCATCATGTATTATTTTATCAACAAACATTCTGCTCACTGGCTTGACTCATCCATCTTAAAAAAATCCTGTAGCGCATGAAACTGAACACAAAACATATTGTTTTTGGATTGTCTGTTTTGCTCGTTATTTTGTTGTTGTCCAATCATTCCGTTCCACTGTGGGATCAGGATGAAGCAGCCTATGCCGGGTTTGCTAAAAACATGGCAGAACAAGGAGAATGGGTCGTACCTGATTTTATGTGGTCTGATATTCACAAAAAACCGCCATTGCACATGTGGATGATCGCAATAACGTATAAGTTATTTGGTATCAATGAATTCACAACCCGGTTAAGTGCTGCATTGTCAATTTTTTTAATCTTTATTGTGCTTATATTTTCAGGGAAAAAGGTGTTTGGCAAATCCATCCCTTTTTTGGGCACAATGATTTTAGGCACCTCGTTATTGGTGACAACTCTGGGGAAAATCGCTTTTACAGACGGATTGCTTTTGCTGTTGAGTACATTGTGTGCCCTGGGCATTATTCATGTATTGTTATACAGGTCTGTAAAATGGGTTGTCATTTTTTGGATGTCGTTTGCATTGGCTTTGCTGGTAAAAGGGCCGCCAATTATTATATTCACCGGGTTATTTGGCGCCATTCTCCTGTTTTTTCATACAAAAGGAAAAAATGTATTATTCCTTAAACCCTGGTTTTTCTTTCCACTGTCGCTTATTCCTTTGTTCATTTGGGGGTATTTTGTTTATTTAACAGGGGGTAAAGAATTAATAAACTGGCTTTTAGATTATTATATCTTACAACGTATTGGTGGGTCGGTGTTAGGACAAACGGGGCCTCCGGGGTATTATCTTCTTTCGTTTATTCTCTTTTTTCTCCCGTATATAATGTTCATTCCGGGAGCTTTATTCAATTCATTTGCAAGTATTTTTAAGAAAAAAAACAGCAATCTGTTCATTGTTGGTGCGTGGTTTATTGCCGGTTGGCTTATTTATGAATTATTGCCGAGCAAACTTCCTTCATATACTGCTGCTGCACATGTTCCGCTGGGATTATTGATTGCTATCGAATACAAAAAAATTGTATTACACCTGAAGAGATTCAGGTATTTTAACATTGGTTTTATTGTACATCTCATTTTGAATGTTGTATTGTGTGCAGGGTTGTTCATTGCTCCATCATTACTTCATATTAATTATTCAATTGGATTTTATGTTACCGGAACGTTATATTTCACCGGTTTACTGTTTATCATATATTTAAGATACAAAGTCCAATATCAACGCATGATGTACCTGATGATCGTCAATGGCGCTGTATTGCTGTTGTGTTTATGGGGATTGGTTATTCCTTCATTGGATAATCTTACAGGAAGCACAAAAAGGGTGGCAGAATACCTTGAGCATCACGTAAAGCCCGGAACAACGATTGTCATTTCAAACAAACACGGCAAGCCTCCCAGTTTACCATTTTATCTTAAACAACGATTTTCTGCTATTGAAGAAAGTTATACATTCCCGGTTTTATTCAAAAAATATCATTCTAATCAGCCTTATGCACTAATTCTGAATAAGGAAAGAGCTGAAAAAATGAAAGATACAACAATGCACGTTGACATTACAAAAATTTCGTCTTTAAGTACCGACAGATTAGACCAAAAAAAATATTATATTGTATTTAACAAACAAGCCAAATTGAACAAATGAAATAATAAAAATCATACAATATGATCAATGATTTAACAATTACTATCATTTTACCTGCATACAATGCAGAATTGACAGTTGAAAAAACATACAGGGAAATCCCTATGGACATTGTTGACCATGTTATTTTGGTGGATGACAATAGTGATGACAATACCCTGGAGGTTGCCAAACGGCTTGGGATTGAACATATTATTAAACATCCTGAAAATAAAGGGTATGGTGCAAATCAAAAGTCATGTTATAACAAGGCCCTGGCAATAGGGTCGGACATAGTGGTTATGTTGCATCCTGATTATCAGTACACTCCAAAATTAATCCATTCCATGTGTTATTTAATTGCCAATGGTGTATATAAAGTGGTTTTAGGGTCAAGAATATTGGGAAAGGGTGCTTTAAAAGGCGGGATGCCGTTTTATAAATATGTATTAAACAGGATGCTAACCTTCATTCAAAATGCTTTAATGTTTCAAAAGCTTTCTGAATATCATACGGGGTACAGGGCCTTTTCAGGTGAAGTGCTCAGGCGGGTCAATTATAATATTAATTCAGATGATTTTGTGTTCGATAATCAAATGTTGGCACAAATTCTTTACCTGGATTATGACATTGCTGAAATCACCTGTCCTACAAAATATTTTAAGGAGGCTTCTTCCATTAATTTGCGCCGTAGTATTAAATATGGTATGGGTGTATTGGTTGTATCCTGCTCATATTTTTTACAAAAAGCAGGTGTGGGTAGGTTTAAAATATACCGTAAAGCAAAAAGTTAGATGGGATGAGTAGTTGATGCCTATTATCGTCACTAATTTGATTTCAAAATCGTTATTTAGAAGAAAGCCACCAATTTTAAATCAAACCGTCTCTGTCAATTTCACCACCATGCACCCCTGCTGTTGTATAATTGAATAAAGTTTTCTATTGATCTGTCATATGATTTCTCTATGTCTGCCGGGAAATAGCATGCCGGCAGTTCACCCATTCTCCTGTGGCTTTGAAGGCAGTCACAGCACATTCCTTTTTTACTGCACGGATATGTGCAATTACAAAATTTTTTATTCCGTTCTTGTTTACACTCCATAAAAAAATATTTTGGTTTATTGAATAGATTGATTTATGCTAAAATAAAAAAACATTTACAAATGTTCAGATTTTAAATGTAATTTTTATTTTGAAAAATATACATTCTCAATTATCTTTACTTTGTTTTAATAAAAATCTTGATCCATGCTCTAAATACTATATAATAAATAGTAGCTATTTATAGTTACTCAATATAAAAAACACACCCCTTAACATTAAAAAGGGATTTAAAGTAGTTACCATAAGAGACAAACTCTATTTTAGTTTTAAAAAACAAATAATCATATGATGTATAAAAATAATCTGATCACAACAATAGTGCTCCCATTTTTTTTGATTTTATTTTCTTTAACCACGATAGCTCAACCGCCATCATCTAAAGTAAAAGATGACAGCATTTCTTCACATCAAACACAGAATAATTTTTATGAAGACGACATGTTTTCCGGTATTTCGGATAATGATTTAAAAAAATATGCTATTATTGGAGCTAAAATCCAGGAATTACAGATGGAAACAATGGAAAAGATTGATAGTATCATTGAACAATCGGGGATTGGGTGGCATCGGTATCAAGCAATGGCTGATTATAACAGTAAAGTTTCCAAAGAAGATTCTTCATTTACGATGCTACAGATGGAAAAATTTAAATCTGTAAATAAAAAAATTGAGGAGATACAGGAACAATTGCAGAAAAAAAACAGGGAGATTGCAATGTCTCACGGAATGTCCATGAGAAGATTCCTGATCATTACAGATGAGATTCAACGTGACGAAGACTTGTATGAGCGTTTTAAAAGGATAGAAGAATCCGTGTTAAAGGACGAATAGTTAATAAATAAATACTACTTCCCCATTACATCATCATATACTTTGACAATGTTTACTTAGGAGTATTAATACAGATAAATCAATACTCCTAAGCAAGTTATAAAACAGTCATTTCATACAAATGGGTAAATCTTTTGCAAATATCACTTTTTAAGTAACTTCCAGATTATACCCTTCTTTCGAAATTTCGCTTGCACGCTTCAGAGCGAACTCCTTCTTAAAATAAACTTTCGGCTTGTAAGGTCCAAAAACCGGATATCGTCCAACTTCATTATCGCGGTCAATAAAATTATACCCCACGAGATAAAGAGTTGGTTCAACATCTGCCAGTTTAATTTTGTACGCCTTTCTGTGAGTACATGCATCTAATGTTTGCTGTAATTCATTCCGGTCAATTGCCACCTGATAATACAATTTATAGGTGCTAACAATTTCATCGGAAAATGGTTCTTTGGTAAAATGAAGGTAAAAATTCTTTACATAAGCTGATAAAAGAATTTCTTCATTCATTACCATTGCAGGTTTTTGAGGGTCTCCTATAAGACGTACATTAAACCCATTTTCAGCGAAAAATCTTCTTAATTTTTCATTTCTCCGCTTCACAACTTTCATCAACGGCTCACTTCTATTCATAAATTTGTCCTCTTATAAATTTATTTAATTAATTAATAAAACACTTAAAATACAGTGATCCAGGGAGGACTCGAACCCCCAACACTCAGATCCGAAGTCTGATGCTCTATCCAATTGAGCTACTGGACCCTCCCTTTTTTATATTTGAGGGCCATAAAAATACAAAAAAATCAATTTTCATCTTTATTAAAATCTCTAGATAATACTTTAAATTCTGTCCTCCTATTGATCTGATGGGCTACTTCTTTTTGATCCTCTGATCTTAATTTTTCTATAAATTCCTGATCAAGTTTTGTGCCAATATCAAAGAAGGGGACTTTTTTATGCATCCTTTCATCAATCACTTTGGGCATGGTCTCACCATATCCCTTAGCAACAAGCCGTTCAGCATCTATTCCCTGTACGATTAGATAATCTACAACTGATTGTGCACGTTTTTGAGAAAGTTCTTTATTAAATTCTTCTTCACCTCTGAAATCTGTATGCGCCCTAAGCTCAATTACAATATGTGGATTTTCATTGAGTGTTTCGACAAGCTTGTTCAATGATTTTTTTGATTCAGGCCGTAAGGTCCATTTACCCAAATCATAAAAGATATTGGGTACTTCAATCGGAACCTTGGTAGACGGCAACAATATTGTTTCTTCAAAATCTTTGCTTGCGCTCAATCCTTTTGTCGAAACTCTTGCTTTGTCTTTTAAATGATCCTCAGCCGATGCAATAAACACGTAGTCTGTTGCAGGTTTTAGCATAAATTTAAACTCTCCGTTTTCATTTGTTGTTGAATTCATTGTCATTCCGTCACTTCCTACCAATTTCACTTTGGCATTAGATAATGGTTCCAATGAATTTTTATCTTTTACAACTCCCAGGATGTTAAACCGCAGCCTGGGCAGATAGAATGAATAGATATCATCATCTCCGCCAAGTCCTCTGCTGGACGTAAAAAAGCCTCTTTCTGTTTCACTTTCTATGGTGATACCAAAGTCATCTGCGTGAGAATTGATGGGGTATCCCATATTAATTACTTCCCATTCTCCATCTTCATTTTGGGTTGCTTTGTAGATATCCAACCCTCCCATTCCAATATGTCCGTCAGAAGCAAAATATAATGCGCCATCAGGGTGTATAAAAGGAAATAGTTCATTACCCCTTGTGTTTATTTCATCTCCCAAATTCCGGGGTTTGCCCCAATTTCCTTCACCTCCTTCAACAACCCATATATCTTTTCCGCCATATCCGCCGGATAGGTCAGAAGTAAAATACAATTCTCCGCCACCGCTCGAAACAGAGGGATGTGCAGCAATAAGGCTGTCTGTTTTCAATAATTCCAATGCCTTAGATTTCCCCCATATATCACCGTCTTTAGAGGCTGAATATATCTGGCATCCTTTTGCTTTATTTTCCCCTTTCTCACATCTTGTAAAATAAATGACATTAAATGCACCATTTAAAGATGCTGCCCCTTCTGCATGTTCTGTATTGATATTTTCTCCAAGGGGTACGGGAACACTCCATATTCCTCTTTTGTCTTTTTGGGAAGAAAAAATATCAGAAAAGTGTTCACCAGTAGCACCATGCACATTATCTCCTGTTGTATTTTCTCTTGATGTTGTAAAATAAATGACATTATAGTCTTCCCTGGCAAATGCAGGGGCATAATCATTTGATTTTTTATTAAAAAAATGTGCTTGTTCAACCTGGTACCCTGTAGGATTTTCTTTAAGTTCTTTTGCAACCTTGCATGAGGTAATCCCTCGTTCACCCCTGGGATCATCCGGGGCTAAGTCTTTGTATTTCTTAAAATACTCAACAGCCTCTTCATATTTTTCATCGGCAAGTAATGCTTGTGCATAATATAAGTAAACTATAGGTTTATCATATCCACGCTTAATGGCTTTGTTAAACCATAATTCAGATTTTTTTACCTGGTTTAGCTTCCGGTAACACATTGCTATTTTAAATACTGTTTCGTTTTTCTTTTCATCACTACTCATAAAATCATAAGCTTCTTTCAATAAATCAATAGCATTGAAATATTCTCCTGCTTGGTATGTCTCAAAAGCCTTTCTTATTGTTTTTTCTTGTGCAAATGTTGACCAAGAAAACAAAAAACTAATGACAAGTGATAAAAATAGCAGACTTAAACGCATATTCATTCTAAAAATATATATAAATAACCACAAAAATATGTAAATATAATTTTTTTCCTAAATAATTTAATAAGTTATGTTAATATTATTTGTAAAAACATAACGGATCGCCTCACAAAAAATTATCTTGAGAGAATGGTGATTTATATCACCATTATGTGTTTTCTCATAAATTATTTATTTAAAATCAATATCCAACTCATTAACGTCTTTTTTTCCTCTTTAATTACAAATATTTTTAATTAAATTTACAATTTAAACATAATAAATTTATTCATATGCTTTTCTTTAAACAATTAAACATTAAAAACAGGTTAAGTCTGATTTTATTACTTGTTATTAGTGTTTTATGCATATCAGCAGGAAGCATAATATATACGCAGCAAAAAAAATACATCATTCAGCAGGTTGAAAAACAGGTACAATTGAGTGTCAATAATTTTTCGGGATTGGTGTCACGTGCATATAAAGTTGAGTCAGGTGATAACATTCCATCAAATACCTCTACAGGTTTTTTAAAAAATCGCCCAGATAGTGCCAATGTGGATAGCGGCCAAGGATTAGATTTTCCTACGATCATTAAAGAATATTTAAACACACGATTAATAGATTTCGGAACGCCGGTAATTGTTGATAAAAACGACAATATCATATCATTAGAAGAAAACATTAATCTTAGTGTTTCATCGTTAATAACCAGATTGCCGGAAAACAATGAAAATAAGTTTCATAAAATGATCATTAAAGGAGATCAAAAGACAAAAAGCATGTTTTATACCCACTATCATGCTCCTCTAAACATATATTCAGGATTAATAATCCCCTATAAAACCATTAAACAACACACCTATCATTTAAGGAATCTTTTAATTATCAGTTCTTTACTTGTCATTTTATTGAGTGTATTAATTATGACACTGGTGTTTACAAACGTATTGAAACCTTTAAACAGGATTGGTGAAGTGATTAATAAATTAGCATATGGCAAGATTGGTGAGCCTGTTCAGTATTCAAAGAATGATGAATTGGGCACCATTGTAAATTCGATCAATAATCATATAAAAGGGCTTAAAGAAACGGTCAATTTTTCTAATGAATTAAAAAGAGGGAACTTCAATGCAGCATATCAGCCTTTAAGCAACGATGATAATTTAGGGAATGCCCTGATGGACATGAGAGAGAGTTTGAAAAAAGCGGCTGAGGAAAGGGAGCACCAACAAAAGGAAGAAAAACAACGAAACCGGAGCTCTGAGGGGTTGGCAAAATTTGCCGATATACTCAGAAGTCATTCAGACAATATTGAAGAGTTGTCGTTTACCATTATCAGTGAATTAGTAAAGTACATAGACTTTATACAAGGAGGGTTATTCATTAAACAATACAATAAAGACGAAGATAAAGAATATATGGAATTAAAGGGGTGCTTTGCCTATGACAGGCGCAAATATCTCAAAAAACATATTGAAATAGGCGACGGATTGGTAGGCACTTGTTATTTAGAACAAAAAACAATTTATATGAATGATATACCGGAAGGATATATGGACATTGCTTCCGGTTTTGGCAATACAGAGCCGTCAAATTTGATCATTACACCCTTAAAAACAAACCAGGAAATAATAGGTGTAATAGAAATGGCTGGTTTAAAAGACCTTCAACAATATGAGATTGATTTCATTGAAAAATTGGCGGAAAATATTGCTTCAACCATTGCGAGTGTCAAAAATAATATTGAAACATCGCAGTTATTGATGCAATCTCAAAAACAATCTGAGGAGCTGAAATCCCAGGAAGAAGAATTGCGGCAAAACATGGAAGAATTACAATCTACTCAAGAAGAAGCCAGCAGAAGGGAGAAACAATTAAGTTCTGTACTGCAAGCTGTTGATTCGGCTATTGGAACTGTGGAGATGGATATGGAAGGAAAAATAATCAATGCGAATAATAAATATTTAAAAATGATAGAAGAACCCTTTCAAAGCATTGAAGGTAAATATTTAAAAAGCTTCCTTTCTGACGATCAAGAGATGAAAGATGCATATAACAAACTATGGAACAATATTCAAAAAGGAGGAATTTGTACTGAAAACCTTCATTACTATTTTAACGGAAAAGAAAAGTGGTTCCAGGAAACATTCAGCCCTATCAAAAATATATATGAAGAATATACAAAAGTTATTGTCTTAGTCACTGATATATCTTATGTAAAGAATATTGAACAGGAAATTCAGGAAATAAAAAATAAAAAACAGACCGGATAAATGGTTATCCTTTACAAAAACCGTTATTTTTATGAATACACAAACAATTTATGCAACATGGAATAAACAAAACATTTAATATTTAATATTATTCCATAAAGAACGTTTAATATTTTTATTTATATTTGAGGCATGGCATTTAATTTTCATTTTTATCAAACATATACCTACATTCAATTGTAAATGAAAAACAATAAGTTAAACAATCACTTGGCACCGAATATCAATTGGAGTAATCTTCCATTTGGATATTATAAAACAGATTATAATATACGTTGTTATTATAAAAATGGCAAATGGGGCGAGCTGGAAGTTTCAGATTCTGAATACATAAATCTGCACATGGCTTCTACATGCCTTCATTACGGACAAGAGTCATTTGAAGGATTGAAAGCATACAGGGGCAAAGATGATAATATCAGGCTTTTCAGATGGAAAGAAAATGCAAAACGGATGCAGGTTTCAGCAAAAGGCATTATGATGCCCGAAGTGCCTCAGGACATTTTTGAAGAAGCCATTATTAAAGCGGTTAAGCTGAATAAACATTATGTGCCACCATATAATTCCGGTGCTACATTATACATTCGTCCATTATTGATAGGAATTACCGCTGAAATAGGAGTCAAACCATCCGATGAATATTTATTCATGGTGTTCGTTTCTCCAGAAGGGCCTTATTTTAAAGAAGGTTTCAAACCTGCTGATTATATCATTTTCAGGGAATTTGACCGTGCCGCACCTTTGGGTACCGGAAACCTGAAAGTAGGCGGCAATTACGCTGCCAGTCTGCTGTCTTTGACAAAAGCCAACAGTATGGGGTACAATTCTGTTATTTACCTTGACCCAAAAGAAAAAAAGTACATAGATGAATGCGGCCCGTCAAATTTTTTTGCCATCAAAGGAGATACTTATATCACACCCGAGAGCACATCAATTTTGCCTTCCGTAACGAATAATAGCCTTATGCAAATGGCTTCACACATGGGCATGAAGGTAGAAAAAAGAAAAGTACATGTTGATGAACTCGAAACATTTGATGAAGTGGGAGGATGTGGAACAGCTGCTGTCATCAGTCCGATTGGTAAAATTATTGATCCTGATAACAATAAAACGTATGTATTTTCAAAAGACGGGAAACCAGGACCGGTATCTGAAAAATTGTACAGGAGATTAACAGCTATTCAATTTGGTGATGAAGAAGACATTTTTGGATGGATTGACATAGTTTGAAAACTATATTTTTGGAATTTAGAATAATATTTTGTGAAAAAGAAAGAATCAAAAATATCTAAGCGTCGTTTAAGAACTTCCTACATTACTACCATCATCAGTATATCATTGGTGTTGTTTCTTTTAGGTATTGTGGGGCTGCTTTTGTTAAATGCGCAAAAAGTATCTGAATATGTAAAAGAAAACATTGGTTTTTCAATCATTATAAAAGACAATGTAAAAGAAGTTGATATCATTAAATTAAAAAAAGTATTGGACACGAAAGACTATGTCAAATCAACCGAACACATTACTAAAGAAGAAGCTGCCCGGGAATTACAAAAAGATTTGGGTGAAAATTTTGTTGATTTTTTAGGTTATAATCCACTATTGGCTTCTATTGATGTTCATTTGCATGCCCGATATGCAAATAATGACAGCATTCAGAAAATAAAAAACCAAATTGAAAAATACCATCAGGTGAAAGAAATATATTACCAAAAATCATTGGTTCATTTGATTAATGAAAATGTAAAGCGTATTGGGTTCATAATCATTGCTTTTAGTTTTCTGCTTTTTCTTATTGCATTGACACTCATAAATAACACCATCCGGTTGGCTGTTTACTCCAAACGCTTTATTATAAACACAATGCACCTGGTTGGTGCAACCAAAAACTTCATCCGAAAACCCTTTCTTTTACGCAGCCTGCTTAATGGTAGTATAGCTGCCTTCATCGCAATAGGTTTGCTGATTGGAACATTGTATTTTATCAATGAAGAATTCAGAGGAATTATTCAGTTTCAAAACATTGAAACACTGGGTATATTATTTTTATTTGTATTTTTGATTGGTTTAATCATCAGTTGGCTATCAACATTTTTTGCAGTCAACAAATATATAACTTCAAATATTGATCGTTTGTATTATTAAAAAAATATTCTATGGCACAAAACAAGAAAAATGAACAGAAAAAAGCTGGTTTGCCCATGGCAAAAGATAATTATATGTTAATGGGAATAGGTTTTTTAGTGATTATTATCGGTTTTATATTGATGATTGGAGGAGATGCTGAATCCAGGCATGTCTATAATCCCGAAGTCTTCAGTTTCAGAAGAATCACATTGGCTCCCATCCTTATTTTATTAGGATATGCTATTGAAGTTGTGGCCATGATGAAAAAACCCAAAAGCGACAAAAAAGAAGCCTGAACTTTTGTCAATCTTTTTAAATTCAATTATAATCATCTTACGCACTATATCTCATGGAATGGTTTGAAGCTTTAATATTAGGCATTATTCAAGGGCTCTCTGAATTTTTACCAATCAGTAGCAGTGGCCATCTTGAACTTGCCAATATTCTTTTCGGAATAGAAAAAGAAGGGCATTTGAGTTTTACTGTTATTGTTCATGGCGCTACTGTATTAAGTACCATCATTATCTTCTGGAAAGAAATTGCATCGCTCTTCCGAGGCATCTTTCAATTCAAGTATAATGATGAAACGATTTATGTACTGAAATTGCTATTATCCATGATCCCTGTTGTCTTTGTGGGATTGTTATTAGAAGATGTAATTAAAAAGTCTTTTGAAGGCAATATTGTATTCATAGGATGCATGTTACTCATTACAGGGGCATTACTTGCATTAACATTTTATGCAAAATCAAAAGACAAAAACATAACATTCAAACATGCTTTTATTATAGGAATTTCCCAGGCATTTGCTGTATTGCCGGGCATATCAAGGTCAGGCGCTACCATTTCTACAGGTCTGCTGTTGGGAAACAAAAAAGATAAAATCACTCAATTTTCTTTTTTAATGGTCTTAATTCCTGTCATTGGGGCAAATATTAAGACATTGATGAGCCAGGACAGCCAGGCAGGGTTGGATATATTTCAAATGCCTGTTTTAATAGGATTTTTAGCAGCTTTTGTAACTGGGCTTATTGCATGTAAATGGATGCTTAAGATCGTCAGAAAAGGAAAGATTATTTATTTCTCTATTTATTGTTTTATTGCCGGATTCATTGCTATTTTACTCGGGATATGTTAAATCCAAATGTTTAATATCTTATTAACCACCTGTAACGTTGCGGAGAATCACCAAATTTAATGGCAACTGTTAATTCATGTGACCCGAAACTATGCCGTTGAAGCGAATTCAGGGTGTAATCAAACGCATAACCAAAATAAAGATTGTCAATATTAAGTCCGCCCATCACCACAATTGCACTCCCAAGGTTTCCATGCAATGTACCTGTCCGGAACGACAAACCACTCCAATAATCATTTTTGTAATAAACCCGGCAGTTTATATCAAACTGGCTGTACAAATTATCGTTTGATTTGACCAATAATGAAGGTTCAAGTTTATAATACCGGTCTAAAACGAACTCGTATCCAACAATGCCATAATAATACCGCATCATTTTGTAATCTGATTCTTGTGCCGGCCCGAATTTCAAGGAAGACTGAAATAATTGTGTAGCTGACAATCCGGCAAATATCCCGGGGCCGATAAAATAAACACCTACTGAAGCATCCGGAATATAAAGAGCATGCTTATTATTCAATAAAAGCGGATCATCTTCGTCTCCTTCGAATAACTTAATTTCACTTTCTTTAAGATTGAACTGAAAAAATTGTGTTGACAGGCCAAATGATAATTGGGATTGTTGCATATTAATATGATATGCATATGTTATTTGTCCGCCTGTTCTGTTAACAGCACCCGTTTGATCATTAAAAAGATACCCGCCGATCCCGATGCGTCCGCTTCTGAAAAGGCCTCCTTCCTTATATCGCCGTTTGGGAGAACGCCTGTTTCGTACAAAGCTTCTTTTTAAAATTCTTGATTGAAAAGATATGGCATGTGTTTTAGGACTGTTTTGCAACCCCAGCCATTGTTCACGGGCAATAACATTAATAGCAGTATACCCATAAGCACCGGTTCTTGCAGGGTTTATTAAAAACCGGTTTATCATAAATTGGCTATATGCTGGTGTTTGCTGGGAATTACACGGTATATCAACAAGGAATAAACCAACAAAAATAAATATGTATAATATGTTTTGTTTACTATTCATCTAAATATTTATGATTCTATATTTTTATATACGTTCCTTTATAATTATGGTTACATCTGTTTATTTTTTCAACTACAAATAGGTGCTCCCTGTTATGATATATCATCTCACAATAGTTATATAGCCGGTTACAGGCTTGGCTCTGTTTTTGACATTGATGACATAGAAGTATGATCCCATAGGCAGTTTTTTTCCTCTCAAATCTGTTCCATCCCAGGGCTCAGGATATCCAGGTTTGGATTTGAATACCAATTTTCCCCATCTGTCATAAATTTCAATGACTGTGTTTTGATAGTTTTCAGGAAAATCTTCCATTCGTTTGATCCTGAAATAATCATTGTATCCATCTCCATTTGGAGTTATAACTGTAGGAACACTTCCAAGACTTTTCTTGCATGGTGATATCACAACAGTATCTTCTGATATACACCCATATTGGTCGGTGACCTGAACTCTGAATGTATCAATGTTTTCCCTGAATAATTCTTCTTCTGTAAGGGCAATGGTTTGAGTATAGGCATAAGGTTCGTTTAAATTATTTCCTACATACCAATCCCACATAATTCCTTCATTTCCTGCATTGAGTATATATTCTTCGTCATCACAAATAGATACATCTTCTCCCAATTCAACTTCGGGTAATGGATGAACTATTAGATATGCACTATCTTTAAACGAACACGTAAGGGTGTCATATGATTCGGTTACTTCTACCCACACATATCCTTCATCTCCATATTGAATATCCTGATCTGTGCTTCCATTCATCCATAAATATTCTTCATATGACTTGTTGGTTTGAAATGTTACCTGTTCTCCATTACAGGTTTCTCGATCACTGCCAATGTCTATATCTGTAGGCCCTCTCACCAACACACTGTCGTAATAAGGAAGTCCTTCACATTTTTTTACAGTGTCGCCATTTCCATTGAAAAACACATATATTTCTTTGACCCGGATAGTATAATAACCAGTTTTCCTCGTTTCCCAGTTAATTCGTATCGAGTCATTATATCTTAGAACGCTGACCTCTCCTTCATCTTCACCTTCAACATCCCAAATAAAGATTGATTTGTACACTGATTGAGGATGATAATACCTGACCCCCTCATCTCCGGCACAAACAGGAGGCAGATTTGATGCAGGCATATCAAATGAAATGAAAAAAATTAGTCCTGCGAAAAAGAAACAAAATAATATTTTGTGTGTGTTTTTCAAATTGCTATTTCATTATGCTCAACTGCAAATATAATTAAATACAGCCTGCTGATAAAACATCGAACAGGCTGTATTAAACATCATGATGTACTACTGTTAGTTATTGAAGTCGTTAGGTAAGTAGTATAATGGTCCGGTATCAGGTGCAGGGAATATAATATATGTAATCATATCTGTGTCTCCTGCTGCATTTGGAGTATAGTATGTATATTCCTGATCATCTGAACCATCTTTTGTTGTCAGATCAAGGAAATCAGATTTCCGGGAGATTTTATCACTCATACCGTTTTGGTTTGTTGCATCAAGTGTGTTATCAAAGGCAAACCTGTACTGAGTGATCTGATTTCCTACTATACCAATGGTGTAAGGCATTAATGTTACATCATCACCCGAAGTAATAGCTATTTGAACTACTGTGTCAAATTCTTCTCTTACATTCGCATCAATAGTTTGATCAGAATTAAGCGTGTCCACTGAAATGTCTAATCTGAATTTCAATGTTCCGCCTTCTACTCCGTTATCTGCAATACTTGACAGCGTAATGGTTTGGCTTTCACTTCCTTCACATATTCTCACCGTGTCATCATCTGTTGCATCAGAAACGGTAAAATCCGGCTGTGCTACAACAGCCACCCTTACCAAACTCGTATCGCCGACACATCCGGTTGAAGACTGCTCTTGAACAAAAAGGGTATCAACATCATTTCCATTGTCAGACCATGTAACATCCACATAGGGGCCTTGTCCTTCTCCCCCACCAGCTTGATGAGAGACCTGTGAACCTACGGCTGCTCCAGAATTAAGCCACCATGTCCATACTGATTCAAGATTTTGCGCAGCATTTGTCTGACTTGTGTCATAAGCACCTGCAAAACTTTCATTCAATACGGCATCAGGCTCAACCCAGTAAGGAATTACAGCGCCATCGGTAATCGTGTCAATTGTTGATGGCTCTTGTTGCATTTGCGTCCATGGCGGATCTGCTTGTATCTTAGATACGGCAATAACTGCAAACGCCATGACTAAACTGATTTTAAAAATGTTTCGTTTTTTCATAATAAAATAAATTTTGATTTAAAAAGCATATTTGTTTTGTTTGTAATTATATACGGGAAAAACAAAAAAAAGTTTAATATTTTCAAAAAAAACAACCAAATATTTAAATATATCTATATTTAGATGTATGATATTCCATAAAACAGATATAAAACTATTTTTTATTATTCTAAAAGTGAGGCGATTACTAAAACATAATTCAAATTAGTGCCTGTCTATAAACTCAAGTGTTTGGATCATAATGTTCGATAACGAGG
>CAZJWE010000022.1:0-25638 GCA_964549265.1 uncultured Bacteroidales bacterium
TGGAGTTTTTTTAGCTCTGTGCCGCCTTTGTAATCGAGGAGGTTGTTGGTGCCCAGTTGTTGCAAGCCGTACTTTTTGCTGAAGGGGTGCCGCAGTTGAAACCTGCCGTGGGCTATCTCGTGCGCTATGGTGTGGTTGAATTGACCGCCTTCATTGAACACATATCCAAACCGGCTTTCCAGGGGCATGTCGCCGGCCAGTGTTGCATTGCCCGGGCTTTGCCCTTTGAACACAAAGACATACAATGACTTATTGTCTACCCCCCGCGATGCTTCATACACGCTGTTCAGGGCTTTCATTTCTTCGGTGAATTCAGAAAACAGTCCCGTGCCGGTGGTTTGGAGGCCCGGCTCCCCGGTATCCCACGATGTATCATCAAACACCTGGGCTGTGCTCACACTCCATTGTATGGCATACGGCTTATATATCTCTTTCAGAGCTGTTTCCACGGCAGATGCATCAGGAGATACGTCACTGCTCATGGGCACCAGCTTAAGGCTGGCTGTGATAAAGGGGTATGAGGCAGCCTGTACCTTGCCCAGGCTTCGCGTGCCGGTATCAGCCTCTATGAGGGCATACACTTCAATGGCATCGCGCTCCTGTGCGCCGGCAATGGTTAAGGTATAGGTGTTGCCATCTTGTTTAGCAAAATATTCGGTGCCTGCAGGAGTTTTGAATACAATATTTGCTCCGGCAGGCTGTGTGCCTTGCAGGGTTGCGGTTAATTGGCCCGGCTTGCCCGTGGGCACAAATTTCCACGGCACATCATACCCGTCCAGGCTTTCGTATTCATTGTCAAATGCCGAGCCTTCGTATGCCGGGTCGCGACGGTCAAAAGCCCAGTCATCATTGTTGCCAAACACAACCCGGAGGGTGTTGTCTAATTGATTGTATTGCGCTGCAGTAGCCGCATAGTTGCTTTGTCCGCCGGCATCAGGTTCTTTCTTCCCAATCTGCCACACATTGCCCTGCTCATCGGCAGCATACAAATTTCCTTCTGAGTCGGCAATGGTCACACCGCCTTCGTTTGTAGCGATTTGTTCTGTCACCACCTCACTGCCATTGGTGACGGTTACTGTGTTGCCACTGTATGAGACCTGCAAGGAAGATGTTACAGGATTGTTTAAGGTGACGGCAGTAGACACCTGGCCGGTGACGACATTGCCGAATTGGTCGCCTTCTGCAAAAAAGTCGGTGACATCGTCTATGATCATGTCACTGTCCGGGTCGAATACAGACACCAGCTCGCCGGACATCACCTGGTTTTCTTCATTCACCCGTATGTTGGTAAATTCCATGTTTACATAGGCATTTAAAAACATGGGCACCAACATTCTTCCCTTTCCGCTAAAGGTGCCATTGCTTCCCGACACTTCGGTGAGCCGCACGGGAAACCTGCCATTGTATATCACATCGCGTGGAAACAGCTTTTGCTTGGGGGTGGTATTGGTAAACGAAACCGTATCCAATGTACCGCATTTGAAATCGGATGACAAGGGCGCCGGTGTTTTGAATGTCAGGACACCGGAGTAATCGCTCTCTGCCGAATTGCACAATGCTTTTACCTGGTAATCGTATTCATTGCCTTCTGTGAGCACATCTGTGATATCCACTGAATTGTAATAACTCTCGCGCGTATGCCATACTGCATCCTGCTCTCCGCTCTTTCTGAACCGCAATTGATAAGAGGTATGCAGGGGCTCGGTGTCCCATGAAATACTGGCTTTATCTGCCCGGGTGCATTCGGACTGTATGTTTTCGGGCTCAGGGCACAAGGTGCCATAGGTAAATGAATACACCTCCGAATACCCTTTGTTTTGAAATAATGTGATGCCGTCTGCTGTCTTGACCCGCACCCGCCATGCATAGGTAGTGCCTGTTTCGAGCATGTATTTGTCCGGTGTAAGATAAAACCGGTGCTGATGTGTTGTAATGGTATATTCGGGCATGGATGCCATCACCACCTGCTCCGGTGACATGCCCGGTATTCGGATGGGATACAGCTCCAGCTCATACGTGGTGGTAAATGATGAGTTCAGTGATCCGAGATGGCGTGGAAACCACTCAAATGAAACAGTCTGCGGGTTGGTGACGCGCACTTCTTCCTGCTTTAATGGCCGGTTGAGCTGGGGCGGTTCATTGAGCATGAACCAGGCCGGATGAGTGTAAGCGGTGTTGGACAAGACTACCTCGGGCCGGCGGGCATCTACCATCCTGAAGCCTATCCTGTAATACCCATCGGGGATGCGCTTGGCCTGCACATACTGCGTTTGGCTAATGCCGGTAAAGACATTGTTGATGGCCAAAAAATGCATGGAAAGGTCGGCGCCAAAAAACATCCGCGTCTCTCCCCCATTGATCATCATTGGCGGGATGGAAGCATATTCGCTGGTGCGCATTACTATGCCGCCACCAGGCTGTTCAACAAGCATCTGCAACCTCACAGCATGGTTTTGTATGCGACTGTCATTCACCATCATAGACAACTGTATCTTATCCGAGCCTTCTACTGCATATTCCTGTAGATACGGGGTGTAAGGCGGTGTGATAGATGCTGAAAGGCTTATTGGTTTGGAGGCGTGGGATGTGAGGGTAATAATAAAGGTGAAGAGGATGAGGAGGGTACGGACAAGGATGGGTGTAGCGAGGACGCTACGTTTTATAATGGATGCGTTGTGTTTGGAGCTTAAGTCCATAGCGAGGACGCTATGGACAGCGGCGTTGTTTTTTGTAGCGTGGACGCTACGGTTAATAATTGCAGCGTTGTGTTTTGGGAGTAAGTCCATAGCGAGGACGCTATGGACAGCGCTATGATTGGTGGGTGCGTTGAATTTTGAGTGTAGGTCCGTAGCGTGGACGCTATGGACAGCGCTACGGAAAGCACTATGGTCAACAACTGATATAACTGTTTTTATATATTTTATCATATACTATTCTATTAATGTTATATTAAAGCAGGATTCCAGGCCTGCATAATTCCTGGCGCTGCTGTATAAATAATCTTCCGGATTTTCTACAAATCCGGCACGTACCGGGTTCTGATGTATATAATGTAATTTTTGATCTAAAAATGAATTGCTTTCTACTTCTATGGGATGATTACTATGCGTCCAGACCTGGTATGTTGAATTTCGTGAATGCTTTTTAGCTGCCTGTCTGAACATGTACATCATCCATTTCCTGCGGCTTTCAGGATATTCGTGCATGTATTCTATCATTTTTTTGCTCGTGTATCCTTTGTAATCCCTGATCGCATTGCTTAACTGGCCTGTTTTAGACTGTATCATTAAATGCATATGATTGGTCATGATTACACAGGCATACACTATAATATCTTTTTCGGCTTGGCAATACGCCAGATTTTCTGCAAGCAAATCACGGATATTACGACGCGATAACACGTCGATCCAATATACTATTGTCAATGTTATAAAGTGTATGGCATGTTGGTCTCGTATTTTATATCCTGTTTCTTGCATAGATTTTGTTTATGGTTTGAATAGGTGTAGCGGGAGCGCTATGGACAGTGGTGTTGTTTGTAGCGTGGACGCTACTGTTAATAATGGGGGCGTTGTGGTTTGAGAGTAAGTCCATAGCGTGGACGCTATGGACAGCGGCAGCGTTGAATTTTGAATGTAGGTCCGTAGCGTGGACGCTACGGACAGCGATTATCAGGCTATAGATAATGCTTATTGGGCTATGGACAGCGATGAACGCTGTCCATAGCAATTTTTTTATATTTTTTATTCTTCCTTTCATTCAATAATCATTTTTAATGTTTGTTGTTCATTGCCTGCTGTTAATACCAATATATACATGCCCTGATTCAAATGCTTTAAGTCATACGGGACTTCGTACTCGTCAAGTCCGTTGCGTTTTCTCACATCCAGCAATCCGTCTGCCCCGCTGTGTTCCAGTCCATACAATTTCAGGGTGATGCCTGCTGTCCTGCTTAGTTTTACACGAATGGAAAAGTTGCCGGTATTGGGGTTCGGGAATGCCCGGAACCCCACTATGAGCGGCTCGGATGACAATGTCTTGCGGGGGATGAGGGAGTCACTGTGGTAAAAGGTGACTGTTTTGGTGGAGTCGCTGTAGCATCCGCCATACCATGCCCTGAGTGTTAATCTTACATTGCGCTCGCTGTGGGAAGTAAATGAATACGACCATCCATTGCTGTCGTGCTTCATCACCTGCTCATCTGCTACCCAGCGTATGCTGTCTGGAACAGGCCAGGTGACATCTATGGCTTCTACCACCTCGCCGGTAAGTGCGCTGTCTTGCAAAAACAACAACACATCCAAAGGCGTGTCGGAGACGATAAGGTTAAAGGTGTCTGCAGCAAAGCACCCGTTGGAGTCCCACGCATGGAGCACATACTCACCGGTCCTATCAATGGTAATGTTGGAAGATGTTGAGATGGCCGTATCGCCTTTCATCCATTGGTATCTCATAAAATCGCCTCCTTCCAGGCGTTTGGAACTGCCGGTGCATAGTATGGCCGAATCGGGCCTGAAATCAATTGCCGGTGCCGGGGGCGGGACAATGGTAAATGTGTTTTCTGCTGTACATGCCTTGCGGTCGGTTACTGTTACCTGGTACCGGCCATTGTTGAGCCCGTGAATGATGGTGTTTGTGTCGCCCGTGTTCCATGCTACCCTGTATCCGCCATTTCCACCGGACATGGATATGGATACATGGCCGTTGTATGCATCATAGCAAAGCGGATGAGTGATGGAACCGGTGATGGTAAGTGGGGCGGGTTGATGCACCCGGAACAGGGTATCGTAGCGGCACCCTTCAGTGTCTGTTACCCTGAAATGATGCTCGCCGGCAGAAAGGTTGGCATTGGCGAGCCCTGTCTGTGCCCCGTCCAGAAAATATTGGTACCCCGGAAATCCGTCATGCACGCCGGTGATGCGGATGACGCCATCGCTTGCATCATGGCACGAAGCCGAATCAATGGCATAGCCGGTGATCTTTGGCCCGTTGGAATCGGGCACAGCAGCCAACAAGGTATCGGTGCATGCATGGGCATCTGTGACTACAGCACGGTACAAGCCTGCATACAGGCTGTCGGCATACCCGGTGGTATGTGTTGTATATGTTGACGAATCGGTATAATACCAGGCATAGGCATAATTGGTAGCGGAAACACCGCCCTGTGCATGGGCATAGATAGCGCCTTTGTTCTGGTTGCACATGGAAGGCTTCACCGAATCGAGTTGTATTGTCAGCTTCGGAGGTTCTGATATCACGGCAAACGTATCGGCCCTGCACCCGTTGGTGTCTTTCACATACAAAGGCTGATGGTCTGTGGCTGAAAGCCCGCTGAGGGTATCATCGTGTATCCAGTAGTTGGTGTCTGTAGCTACAACATACCCGGGCGTGCCACCAGATATGTCAAAGTCTACAAACCCGGTGGAGTCACCGTTACATAACAAGTCATGAACAGTGAAGGTATATGAGAGTGGTGAAGGTTCATGAATGGTAAATGAGTCGGCACGGGTGATGCCTTCGTCATCAATCACCATAATGCTGCCTTGTCCGGGAGCCAGGCCATGCATCAATGAGTCGGAAGTAAATAGAGTGCCATTCACCAGGTAATTGTAAGGAGCCCAGCCGCCGGTGCCATAATAGGCCACCCGGCCATTGTTGTTGCCATGGCAGTCTATATGCCACACGGTGTCTATCAACAAATCCAGGGGGGCAACGGGTTGAATGATATACAGAATGGTGTCGGGGGACCAGCAATGGTGTTGGTCTTTAAACATCAGAGTGTATTGGCCCGGTGCCAAAGAAGAGATGTACCCATAATGGGTTGTTTGTGCATTGCCGGAGACGAGGGTATCGTTGTTATACATCAGGTAATGGATGTACCCGCCATTGGCGCCATGAATATCATACTCAATCACACCGGTGGAATCGCCATATTCTTTGATCCGGTGGGTTCGGGCCTGGATAGAATAGAGATCGGGTTTACTTATCACCAGGTTTTCTGCAGTGTCATAACATCCTTTATCGGTTTCTATGCGGATGTTATACGTTCCTTCAGCTAAAATACTTTCTGTTGTCCATGTAGAATCTGTCAGCTTAGATACCGTTTGGGCGTACCCGTCTTTGGAAAATCTGAGAGTATCCCCTGGTTCCAGTCCCAGCACCTGGTAGGTAATGCTTCCGGTATTATTATCATCAGGGCACTGCAAGTCATGGGCAATACCTGTTAATTTCAGCTCCTTCGGGAACGACATTGTAAAGGGTTGGGTTATCACTTCAGCATAATAGGTATGTATAGTGATTTTATAATTGTTGAACGGAGATATTAAGGGGACCAATGAATCTAATGAAGAATCGGTAAAATTGAGTTCTTCCCATAATGTCTGCCAATTAGAATCTTCATCCATGTATTCAAATTCTAACTTATAAGGGCCGATACCACCCGACCATTCAATGTCTAATTCTCCTATCGTGTCGATAGAATTATTGGTATTGGCAGGATGACATGTTGGAGGAGTTACCTCAAATTTTGTAATTTTAAATTCACCCGGTGCTCTCAAATATCCGGTGCTTTTAGCATCACTGGTGCATCCATACGTATCAACCGCTCTTATTAAATATTCATTGTTTGGTGGTAATCCTGATGCTAAAATAAATAAAAGATGTTCGGATTGCTGATATTCAGGAACTTCTTGCCAATCTTCATCCTCACCGGAACCTTTGCTTTTGTATTCTAAACGTTCAAACCTGCCTTCTGCCCCATTTTCTTCTAAATTAATATTTATAAAACAAGAAGAGGAGTCACCATGTTTTTTATAATGATATATTTCATTGTTAATCAGACAGTAATAAGCAGTAACAGATAGCCTGTCTATCTCCAGGGGTTCCGGGATGGCTGATTCATTAACATTAAAATAATCTTCCTTAGCACAATATTTTGATGAATCATCAGTAATATTTGTTAGCTGTATATCATGCCAATAAGCAGTTTGATAGAATGCATCATCATGAAATAATAAAGAATTTTCCATTTCTTCTTCCTCATACTGCAAATAATACTGCCCTGCTACCTCCACCAGTTCCATTTCTGCAATATTGGAGCTGTCTTCTGGCATATTCATGGGCTTTGTATTGAATGCATATTCATCTTGGTTATTCCATATGTAATTTGGCACATTCACAGCTAAACGAATTTTGGGATAACAGGCCTGGAAGAGACGACTTGAAGCAACACTAAACCCTGTGATTGCTTTGTAGTAGGTGGTAGAAGCGGAAACATCAGAATACACGAATTTGGAACAACTTAGTAGCGGACACGGAGTCATTGGTTCAAGTTTTGTCCTAAAATATAAAGGTTTTCCATAGTATTGTTCCGGGGAATTATTCACCAATTCAGAATATGTTAATGTTTTTTGTGTTTGGTCATCATCCAATGTAATTTCGTTAATCGCGTCAAATGATTCGGATGATTCATTATATACCATCACTTGTAAATAAAAACCTTCCAAATCAGCAACATGATCTTCAAAATAAAATGTCACATTTTCATTTGGATTGTCAATGCATTTATCATTATCCCCACTTATACTTGCAATACCATTAGCCTTTTTTATTTCATGCCTATACCAAATAACATCATATTTATAGGGATTATTATAGACAAATTCATAATCCAGACAATTTGTAGTCCATTGGTTTCTTTTATACACTGTGTCAGAGTAGATTTTGTTTTCTAACATAGACATGCCGGTTTGTAAATCTCCTCCATAACAAAATTCAAGATTATCTAATGTTGAGTCGGGAATTGCCGATGAAACTGTTAACCGTTTGTTCACTTTCCTATTTTTATCATAACATACTCCTTTATATATGGATTCATCAAAAGGCACTTCTTCCCATTCTACTTTGTGGATTGATAAATCTGAGCAATAAGAATTTATAGGGAGACAATATAAATCATCATCGGAATCATCATCGGAATCATCCTCAGTATAAAACAATGTATATGAATTGTGAGCCGAACCTGAATGGTATAAATGTAACGGTGTAGCATCGTATATACTTATCGTAGTTTCAATATTGGTTTTTATGATGTATTGATTTTCAGCAGTGGCTGTATTTAGTGATATAAAAAAAAGCAAACAGGTTGAGATAGTCCGTAGCGTGGACGTGTAAGTCCATAGCGTGGACGCTACGGACATCGCTACGGACAGCTTGCTGCTTCTGTATTCTGTATTCTGAATTCTGTATTCTGTATTCTGTCTTTTTCTCTTCATAACAGGTTTACATTTTAATTACAATTTCATCCGAAAAGCCGGAAGTGCTACCATCTTCATACACTACCTGTATTCTGTAGGTATATGTGTTGCCGGCCTTCAGTCCGCGGTCATTAAACACGTTTTCGGTGCCTTGCACAGATTGGTACAAGCGGTAGGGGCGCTCATTGTCTTTTTTATAGACCTGATACCCCTTCACCAGGCCGTCCGGTTGTTTCCACTTAATGCGCACCAGGCCGTGCTTCATATCCAATGTTTTGGAGATGCGGCCAATGCCTTGTGCCCGGGTTGTCTTCAATGCTTGTGTTTTAATGGAATACACAGGCCCGGATGCATTGCCGGCTTCATCAAAGGCTGTGAGCTTATAGTGTACTGTCTTCCCGGGTTCTGCACCGGCATCAGTGTACTCCGCTTGTTGCGCTTTGGTGTTGTGCCGGTGTTCGGATATCTGTTGCCAGGCTGTATCTGCGGCTTGCTTTCTGTACAACACATACGTTTTGCAATCGGGGCTGCTGCTTTGTAACCAGGTTAGTTCAATGCCCCGGCCTGTTGGCTTCACGGCCTTAAACACCGGGTTGGCAGGCGGGATCATATCCGGTTTACTTATTTCCACAGCGTCAGAAAAAACAGACTGGTTGTATCGCTCATCCAGGGCCGCTATCTTATAAAACACGCGGCTGTTTAAATTCTTTTTGTTCAGAGTATCCGTATATGCATGTTGGGCTACATGCCGGCTTGTCAGGCGGGTGTATTCATCATTACCGGATTGGGAACGGAACACGATATATCCCAGGAGGTCGTTGTCGGTGTTGGGCTCCCATTCCAGGCGGGCAATGTATTGGGTGTCTACCTTTCCGGCCAGCTTGCGCGGCTTATGTGGCGGGATGCTGTCTGTGAGCTGCACCAGATACGGGTGCGAGGCTTTGGAGGCTACTGTGTCGCGATAGGCTATGATCTTATAATATCCGGTATACAGGGGCGCTTTATCTGTAAACGATCGGGCACCGGGTCTCAGGCCGGTAGCCAGTGGCTTAAACCCTTTCCGGTCATGCACAGAACGCATGATGTTAAACCCTTCGATGGTAGATTCATACTCTGCCGGGAAGTCCCAGAACAGGGTTACCCCCTCTTCTGTGTCGTTGTATTGTGTGATGTGCGGGGCCCCTTTGATGCGGGTTATGCCTTGTCCGTGCGCCGGCTCCGACCAGGGGCCTGTTTCCCCAAAAGAGGTGATGCCCCGGATCCTGTAATAATATGTGGTGGCATTGGCAGGCAATGAGTCAACAGCATAAGCATATTCATTGCGGCCCGACTCTTTTTCAAAGGGCAGCATATTCCCCTTTTCCAGGGGGTGGTAATGTTCTCCGTCATCCGAACGCTCTATTTCCCAGGAGATATACACATCATTGTGCACATATTTATTCCACCGGATAAGGGCTGTCCTGTCTGCATATTCTACATCAAACTCAGCAGGCTTGGGAAGCGGGCTGTATTCGCTGATGCCGGTAAACACCGATGCAGAATCGAAACTGCCCTGTGCTTCCTGCCCTTTCATAATAATGCGGTACAGATACTTTTCATTGGCACGGGCGGTGGTATCAATGTACATAAGACCCATAGCACGGGCTGTTACCGGCGATATATCCGCAGCATACAAGGCAAACGAAAAACGTTGTTTTTGCTCTTCTGCTTTGAGGTATGCCTGATGCATGGCACTTACCTGCTCATCCAATCCCACCTCAAACGATTCGCCATACAAGGCTTGTGCTGCCAGGGCAGCATGTTTGTTTTGTTTTACCAATGGTTCCCAGGCATTGAGCGGAAGGGGTTTGATGTTGCTGTCGAGCACCACAGGCGCAGGGGTGGTGACGAGGCTGCTGTCGCGTATAATGGTGTAGCGTTTTAACATGTAGCCATTTGCATTGCCGCTTTTCCATGCAAAATAGTCCGTAGGCGCCCAGCGCAATAGTATGGAATCGGGCAATGGCCTGGCGATTAAAAAAACCTGCCGGCTGTCCTGGAGTTCAGGTTCCTGGGCGTTTAAGGGTGGGTGGAGGGATATGAAGAAAAGGAGGGTGAGGGTTAATAGTGTAGCGGGGACGCGTAAGTTTGTAGCGTGGACGCTACTGTTAACAATAGCAGTAGTGTTAATGAGATGTGAGTCCGTAGCGTGGACGCTACGGACAGCGGTGTTAATGGTCGTTTCGTTTATATTTAGGTTAAAATTCATATATGCTATATTATTTTACAATTTTATTTGATAAATAAATTCGGAGACGGGGTCTTGTTGTCCTGGTATGTAGTATTGCATCTTTACAGGGTATATCCCTGGTTTGACGGGCCTGAATGGCATGGTCAGCAAATCGTTCACAGCTGCTTTTTGGTCGTCTGTATACCTGTTTTGTGTAGCATGGTTTGCTGCGATGACCCTGAGTGCATCAAAATATTTTTCAGAATACCGGGCAATATAATTTTTCATGCCCGAAAGGGTTTCATCATTTAGTGCCATGCCCAGGTCTATCTCATTTTCAGTCAGGTTACGGCCTCCGCTCATCTCAAACAAATAAGCACACTCATCGGGCACCCGGTAAGGGTCTATGCGGCTGATGATGTTATCGGGCAGGCGATCCAGGAATGGCTTATACTCATTAATGTACCACGGTGTTTGGTCTGCAACCACTGTACACCGTATCATGCCACTGTCTGCCAGTTCATACTTGTCGAACCGTTCGCCTGTGATGTTTACGGTGATGCTATGCACCCGGGGGGATATCTCCCATCGCACGCCGTCAGACATGTTCAACTGGCTTATCTTCTCCTGCAGGGTGTTGTATCGGCTGTTGCGGAACACCATTTCATAAAACACTCTTTCTTTGTATTCTTTCCGTACTCCATCTGCACTGCGTGTACTGATCTCAACATCTGTGCTTTCGCCGGATGTCTCATCCGAATATGTTGAAACCTCAGACTCCTGTTGCACATTATAGTCTATTGCCTGAGTATTGTTCAGAGGAATGTCTACCAGTTCCAGCCTGTAAAGGCTTCCATTTTCCAGTTCAGGCATGACAAATGTTATTTGCCTGTTGGAATAATTGATAGGCGTTTCATGGGTTGTCCCGGTTGAAAGGTTGACCAACCTGGCTCTTTGCTGCCAGTCAGCACCCGGATTAAACAATTCATCCTGTGCACGGAACAGTTTAATAACACAATTCCGTTCAATGCCCTGATAGTAATTGAATGCCTGGTAACGTGGATAACTGTATAACACATTGTATTGTGGGATGTAATCGGGCATTGGAATCGTTTTAAATGTTATGGTTTTCTGTTCAACAGGTGTTTCTCCATTTATTTCGGCTGTTTCCCATTGATTATTCTTGTATTCCAAAAATTTAATTTTTACATCAACGGTAATATCAGAATCCCATGTGAGCCATTGTTCCGGTTTGTATGCCAGTGTGGTGTTGTCATCATTCCATTGAATGGCTCCATCAATACTAATTCCTGTAGTATTGGTTACACGAAAATGCTCCAAAGCTGTTTTAAATGTTCTTTTACTTCCGTCTAATGTTTCTACCTGGAATGATTTATTGACAGGGATATTGAAAACCACTTGCGGTGATGTATAAATATCTATATCTTCCATGCCATCTGTCGGGGTAATATCTGTGATCGCTTTGATGTCTTTCAGTGGGTCGCCGGAACCCTGGAGCTGGCATTTCTCCCCTACCTCAAAGGTAAACTTGCAATGTCCTTTCACAAGTCCGTTCAATATCCGGTAGCGGCCACCAACATCGCCTCTCATCCAGAAAGGGTTGGGACCTTTAGCCTGCAGGAGTACGCCTGCCTGCATGTCAAGTATCTCATATTTTCCTTTGTAAAATGGCAATGACACTTTTACGCCTACGGTAGCGCCAACCCATGCGTAGGCCTGTCCCTGTGCAAACCAGTTATTGATTCCAATGCCGCTTCTTCCTTTACATGAATAACCTGTGTAGTCTTTTAATAACAGGTCGAAACCCAGTCCGCCGCCAATGCGTCCGTAAAAGACAAGGAAGGTGCGTTCGCCGGTGTCAAACGAAAACTCGGCTCCAAGGGCAATGCCTTTCCCGGACGAGAGGGATCCGCTGTTTTTAACCCCCTGGGTAAAGTCTTCTGCCTTCATGTTTAAGGCACTCAAAACTTGTGATGGCGGGGCCGGCAATTCGGGGATGTTGTGTCCGGCCATAAAATAATTCGTCAGCTGTGCCAGGCCTAACACATCAATGCCATTGGGGTCGTCGGGTGTACCGAGGTGGATATACCATTCGCCGGGTTCAAAATGGATAATGCCCCATCCGGCTTTTCCTCCAGGGCCTACCCCTTTGATGAGCCCGCCTGCTATATTGGCATATACATTGAAATTGGCATGAAACACATCATTGGTGAAATCCATGAGCATGGTTACATTGGCATATAATTCGGCATTCTCAGCATCAAGAGGTATGTCCGGCTGAGCATTATTATTGCTGCCATCATCCATCATGCCTTCTGCATTGCCCATGATGGCATCTTTGTTCAGATTGAATGACTTGGTCATAAAATATCCGTTCCCTACAAGCGATAACTGGCCGATACCTCCGGAACTTGTAAATCCAATGCCAAATTCCACGTCGCCGTTAAATGCTTCTTTCTTAGCTCCCAGCCCGAATTTGACAGATGCTTTTAGTCCCAGGCTTGTTGTTTTATCAGGAACATAATTGATTCCGGAAAGAGATTTCCCAATGCCGGTAAGCGGTGTTTCAGGAATGTCGCCCTGCCGCATATGATAGTAAGCGCCTCCGCCAAATCCGAAAAATGAAATGGGCCCGGCAGGTACTCCACCCGGTATGGTAGCCATGGCATCTGCAAACCAATACCTGTATCCGTTTACATTGCCGAATAATGCCACTGCATCGAGGCCTATCTTGGAAAATTTGGCACGAAGGTCACCCCTGAAGCCATTACCATACACTGCATCGCCGCGGACAAACATGACTTCTCCGTGTATCCTGAAATTTTGTCCTTTGTCTATGTCAACAGCAATGCCGCTGATTTCAATGCCGTCATAATGCCATTTTTTCCGGTTTCTCTCTGCCCATACGATAAAACGTCCATTGCCCGCGAAACCGCCATCATTCCCTTTTACAAAATTAACATCCATGCCAATTTGCAGCCCTGCTTTCGGGCCATCGCTAATAAACGCGATGTCTGAAATAGAGACAGGAAATCCCGAAAAAATGTTTTGTTCTGTGCCGAATGAAACATAATCTACTTCAAAATAAGGTTCAATGGTTTGTATCTTCATGCCCTGAAAGGGTACAGAAGCCACGGACAATTTTTTAGACGACGGGGCATCTTTATCTACCGGTGCTTTGACAGACAATGTGCCATTGAGGATTAATGAAGGGTAGAACTCATTGTCAATCAATTGAATGTCTATGCATGAATTGGGTTCGACACGAAGGTTGGCTGCCCACATGTTCATGGACAATGAATCGGTTATGCCTACTGTAAAAGCGTAACTGCTGTTCATCCCCATGGAAGCGGAATAATTGAACAATGAATTTTGATCGAACTGAGGCACATAGATCTGGCCGCTAAACCCTCCTCCTGTCAGTTGTGATTTCAGGATGCTTAACTGAAAATCCTGAATGGAAAAACCCCATCCACGCATATCGCCTTCCTGCAATGTTAACAGGTTTTGGATGCCAATGTTGGCCGTAAACCCCTGGTCATCTACAAAAAGGTTTTGTGCATAAAAAGCGACCCGTTGGGAAAGAATGGATTGTTGCGCTGTTGTGGTATTGGTATCAAAAGATGTTGTTTGTGAACTACTTTCATTCGATTTCTTTTTGAATTCTGGGGGCATGCGAACTTGTGCTTCCTGGATATATACGCCCCGCCAGGTGGTGAAACTGTCGTTTAAAAAGGTGCCGCTTTCTGTGTATTCGGGTGGCAAGACAAGGCTGGGTGGATTCCTGAAGTCGCTCATATCAAACACCGCATTCGTAACACTAAATCCCACGCCTTTGAGTCCCCGTAACTGAAATGGCTCCAGAGATATGCCTACCATTAGATTATTCCAGTCGGTAATGCTGGTTTGGAAATGCGTGCTGAGCATTTCGTTTCTCAGGGTGCCATCAGGGTTTTCGGGGATGAACAAGGTGGAGTCAAACAGGATGTCTGCGTCTATGTTCATCTGTTTAAAGCCAAAACAATCCCAGGATACAGTGGTTTTCCCATTGCCCTTTAATATCAACTTCATTTGATTGGAGATGTTCACTGTAACATCCGACACCAATTCAAGGACAACGGGAGGTTGTACACCGCCGTTAAAAGAAAAAGGAATGTCTGTGCCTTTGAATGCAATCTTTTTATTGGTGCCTGGGATGGTAAACGGCAAATAAGCAGTCAGGTATGTTTTGCCATCGCGTACTTTAAGCTGAGAAATGATGATGGCATATTTTGGGGCATCCATTTTGTCCCTGGCCACTAACCCTACAGGCATATCTATTGTGCAGGCTTCCTCCAATTTATTTATAAACCGGTCAGCTTCCACTACTTTTTGTAATAACTGATGGGCTTTGGTTACTTCGGGATTGGTACCGGATGGCGTATCGGAATCATTGTTATTTTCTACTCCAAATCCTTGCAGTGTATTGCTTACTACAATCAAGAGCGCGATGATGTACATTATGTTTTTATTAACGTGTGGGCTTTCCTGCTTCATGTTTTATTATTTTATTTCTGAACAGATAGTATTTAACCTTATTTTATTTAAAGAACAAATATATAGTTTTTTATTTAAATACATCATGCATTTTTTTATTTTTTTGAGATTTATTTAATTTGGTTCTGCCACTAATTTAATAATAACCTGCAATTTTTTATATGTAGTTGAAATATAGTTTAATGTAGTTTATATGTTGTATTTGCAATATTTAAACTATATCTCAACCACATTTACAACTATATTTAAACAGTATTTTAGATCCTGTAAAAATATTTTACCACTAAAATAAGGGTATTACCAAAAATAAACATTACGCTTCCATCAAATCACCTCCAACAATCAATCAAAATCGTCATTGCGAGGTTCAAAACAGGCTTTTGCTCTTTCAGAGCAATGGGGTCTGCTTCGTTTGAACAGAGCGATGCCTTGTTTTATCGCTTTCGCACCTATCTTGGTGCTGGGGAGTGGAAAGATTCAAAATGACATGGTTGCGGTGGAAATATTTTTTTATCTACTCTCCGTCATCTGAAGCATCCTCTTCATTTTCATTTTTGGGCTTAATAAGATTAAAGTTGTATACATATCCAAAAGTAACTGTGAGTGTTTTGCTTATATTACTTTGTCCTGTAGTTGTGTAGTCTCTTATTTGATGCAAGAGGCTAAGGTTGAAATTATGCTTTTTTTTCAATTTATATGCTGTGTTAAACCTGAAATTGTATGTTTCACCACTGCGTACATCATTGGTTGTTGACGTGTTATATGAAAACGAAAGTGAAGTACGCAAAGTCTTATCAAAAAAGAGCTTGGATATACTTGTGGCCGGCCCCATGGTATAGCTGTCCATTTCAGTCACCTGGTTCCGGTTCATGTAATATGACAGTGTTATATTCAAGTTCCTGGGAATCAACGCAAATATGTACGAGGAGTTAATATTGTAAAATACGCCTTTATTGCTTTGTTCTCCTTGCTGGTCATCAGACGTTTGATGTGTTACATTCACATTAACAGAATGATTTTGTTTTTCATTGCTTATGAACCGGTAATTGGTATTGAGATTGATGTTTTGCGATATTTGCCTGAAATCCAGAGTATCCCAATTTTCATAAGGGGCTGTTTGGTTTACATAATCAAAATTTGATTTCACATTGGTATAACTGGTAAAATTTGAATATGAAAGATTCATATTGAGTTTTTCACCGGGTGCATAATTAACAGACATGCTCCCAACCACCCTGTTGCTGGTGTTGGCTTTACTCTGGTCTAAGTTATCTTTTTGCAGTCCCCCATTTCCGCTAAAACTTAGTTTGTGCTCAAAAAAATTGGCAGTAAAGTTCAATGTAGCATTTTCAAGGTTGTTGGTAAAATAATAGGTTCCCAGTGTCTGATAATAGGGGTCTATGCGTTCATATCCGAGGCCGATGGAATATCGTGTATGATTATAGGTGGCATTGGCATTAAATGCATTCCGGTTAATGGTTGTGTTTTTTACAGGCATAAACCAGGTGGGTGGTTCAAATAATTTGGTGCTATTCTCAATAGCTCCTCCCCGCTTATCTGTTGTCAAATAACTATTGGCATATTCACTCCTCAGCTGTATGTTTTTCATCAGCATTACACCAAAAGAGACCGACATGACTGTATTATCCATAGGCAACACCCCTGTTTCTTCAGGAATAAACACCGATGATTCCTGGACGTCATATCCTCTAAAGAGTGTCACATCCAGGAAGTGTTCATTTTTTGCCACTCCTGCCTGTAAGCCATAGCCCATCCGTTTATAAGAGGGTGTATGTTGTGGCTGGGCAGAATCATATTCAACATATTTTTTTAATCTTCCATACATGGCTTTTCCTCTGAAAATTCCGGGCGGGTCGGCTTCTATACCGCCGCCGACAAATAAATGGCCGCTGTATGTATACGGAGTAAAATTCATGCTGGCATAGCCAATGTGGGCTTTCATCCATTTGTATGATGGATGCAGTCCGAATTGATTAAAGGGGTAAGACAAATTGGTTTCTCGATTTGAATAAATAAAGGTAAAGGGAGCAGTAACCCCGTAGATATTAAAAATTATGCTTCCGGTATAATAATGATTATAATTCTCAAAATATCCTGTATCAGCAGGCATGCGGGTATAAACCTGGTTGGTTGAAAGATATCCGTTGATCAATACAGGTTGTTGGTCTTTCAGATTATCCAATGACTGTCCAATAAGAATAGATTGCCAGGTAACGCTTGCCATTACTTGCAGGATAACAATAAGTAGAAGTTTTTTAATGTTCATCAATCATTTGTTTTAGTGTTTGTCTATAGGGTCCAACTTCTTCTAATTTAAGACACTAAATTTTTATGTTGCCAATAACCTATTTTATGGCAGAGCAAATATACTAATTATAAAATATATTGCAATAGTTTGGTTTTTTATTTTTTTGAAAACAGGCTCTTGCTCTTTCAGAGCAATGGGTAAGTGCTTCTTTTAAACAGGGCATTGCACTGTTTTATCGCTTTTGCATCTTTGGCGCTGTGGTGTGGAAAGATAATATGATTTGTTCCTTAATTCCAGAGTATCTTGCTATGATTTTTTTTGCCTGTGCATACCAGGTGATTGAAAACGAGCTGATATTACCATATATTTGTTGGTCAATATTAATTATCAAGAATGATTGTTAATAAATTTTATATAAAAAGATCAATAAAACATATCACAAGTATTAATTTTGTTTGACTTTTATACATTCCATAATAATGTAATTGATTTAATAACTAAGAAGGAGCGATTTGGAGAATTATTTAAAGGAATTGAACGATGCCCAGAAAAATGCTGTTTGTTCTACAGACGGGCCTAATCTTGTCATTGCAGGAGCCGGATCAGGAAAAACAAAGGTTCTAACATACAGAATTGCTTATTTATTGAACAAAGGCATTGATCCCCGTTCCATTCTGGCATTAACCTTCACCAATAAAGCAGCCACTGAGATGAAAGAACGGGTAGCACATCTGATTAACCCTTCTTTAGCATATAAGCTGTCAATGGGCACCTTTCACTCAGTCTTTGCACGTGTTTTAAGAAAAGAAGGAGAAAGACTGGGCTATACCCCAAATTTCACAATCTATGACTCTTCCGATTCCAAAAGCTTGGTAAAGTCTATAATTAAAGACCTGAACCTGGATGACAGTGCATATAAACCCGCTCAAATACATTCAAGAATATCGTATGCAAAAAACCACCTCGTTACGCCCGGGGCTTATTACAGCAACAGCCAAATACAGGAGCAAGACAGAAGGTCAAAAAGGCCGCGCATTGCCGATATTTATAAATTATATTTCATGCGCTGCAAAAAAGCAGATGCCATGGACTTTGACGACCTTTTATTGAACCTTAATATTTTGTTCCGGGATTGTCCTGAAGTGCTTAAACATTACCAGGATTATTATCAATATTTACTGGTTGATGAGTTTCAGGACACGAATTTGTCTCAATACATGATCATTCATAAATTGGCAAAAAACCATCGCAATATTTGTGTTGTAGGTGATGATGCACAAAGTATTTATGCATTCAGAGGTGCCAAGATCGAAAATATTTTAAATTTCAGAAATGACTTCTCCGGCTGCAAAACATTTAAACTTGAACGGAATTACCGTTCAACATGCACTATTGTAAACGCAGCCAACAGCGTGATTGCCAAAAACAGTCAAAAAATCAATAAAGAAGTATGGTCTAAAAAAGGAGACGGAAGCAAAATACAAGTCGTTAATGCAATATCTGACCGCGACGAGGCTTATCGCGTTGCCAAAACAATCAATACCGAATCTATGAAGTATAATGATACAGCCATACTGTATCGTACAAATGCACAATCAAGGGTATTTGAAGAGACATTCAGAAAATTCAACATCCCATATAAGATTTATGGAAGTTTGTCTTTCTACCAACGTAAAGAGATAAAAGACACCATTGCATATTTCCGGTTGATCACCAACAACAAAGATGACGAGGCATTTAAACGGGTTATTAATTATCCGGCACGGGGAATCGGAAAAGTAACACTTGACAAGGTGGAGCAATATGCCAATGAACACAACATCAGCTTGTGGGAAGCCTCTGTCCGTTTCAAAGAGTTTAAAAAAGTGCAGCAATTTCATGAATTAATCAAACAATTTTCGGAAAAAGAAAGCCAAACGAATGCATATGATTTGGCAAAAGAAGTCATTGAGAAAACCGGGATATTAGCTGACCTGTCGCCCGAAAAAAATCCCGAAAACCTCTCCAAATCCGAAAATGTACAGGAATTGGCCAACAGTATACAAGATTTTTCGGAACACCGGGAAGAACAGGATGAAATGGTTACGATCAGCCGGTATCTTGAGAATGTATCCCTGCTCATTCATGAGGACCTTAAAGATGAACCTGACCAGGAAAGGGTGTCTCTCATGACAATCCATGCTGCAAAAGGGTTAGAATTTGACAATGTATTTATTGTTGGACTGGAAGAAGAACTTTTTCCGTCAAAAAGGTCTGCATTTTCAATAAAAGAACTCGAAGAAGAAAGGCGCCTGTTCTATGTAGCACTTACCAGAGCCAAAGAAAAAATCTTTATTTCATATACAAATGAGCGATTTAAATGGGGTGATCATGTACACTGCAAGCCCAGCAGATTTTTGTATGAAATAGATAATAAATACATTGAGCTGCCAGAATTAGAAGGAGTTGATGAAGAGCATCAGCCTGTTCATTCGGGAAAAACGGCTTCTGATGCATCGGCATCTACAGATAATCCGGTTGGTATGATGCGCAAAAAGCTAAAAAACATCAAAGACATCCGTCATGATGATCAGCAATACCAAGCCCAAGCTGCAACCGGGACAATGGATTATGATGCCCCGGAAAGCATTCAGGCGGGAATGTTGGTTGAGCATATCCGTTTTGGCAAAGGAAAAGTAATCAATATTGAAGGGGACTTGCCAAATAAAAAAGCAACTGTGTTTTTCAATACAAGCGGACAAAAACAATTATTACTTAAATTTGCAAAATTGAAAATTGTAGAGCAATAATTGTTCATTTTTTTTGTTTTTATTTTTATTTCAATTAGCTTTGCGTTAATAAATCACAATGTTTTAAATATAAAGCATCATTAAAAAAAGATCGTTGAAATTGTATATAGCAGAACAATACAAAATCAGCATATAAAAAATAACATTTAATTTTACACTATAATTTTAAAATCAAATATAAATCAAGTGAATCACGAATATAACACCCAAAGGGAAAGGCTTATTATTCCTGAGTATGGAAGAAATATCCAGGAGTTGGTCAATTATGCAAAAACCATCAAGGATCGTGATAAACGAACCAGTTTTGCCCACTCAATCATTAAAATCATGTCTACTATAAACCAGAATTTTCGTGACAGGAGTGATTTTAATCAAAAGTTATGGGATCATCTTACCATTATTTCCAATTTTGAGCTGGACATTGATTCTCCTTATGAAACACCGACAAAAGAGATTCTTAATGAAAAGCCAAAAGCAATTCCTTATTGTAAAAACAGGATTAAATACAGGCATTTTGGCCATATTATTGAAAACATGATTGAAAAAGCGGTTGAAATAGAGGATCCTCAAGAACAGCAAAAAATGATCGAACTCATAGCCAATCATATGAAGCGTTTATACATCATTTGGAACAAAGAGAGGTGTATTGAAGATGATCAAATACTTCAAACACTCCAGGACATGTCAAGAGGGCGGCTGAAAGTGAATAAAGACATTAAATTAGCCGATTCCAGAGAATTGCAGGCAACGAAAAGCAAAAAACCAAAAAATTTCCGTAAAATGAAATATTAAACAACAAAACAATGGCCATTTTTAAAGTTGAAGGCGGCAAAACGCTACATGGCGAAATTGTTCCACAAGGCGCAAAAAATGAAGCGCTTCAGGTAATATGTGCTTCATTGTTAACATCCGAACCTGTGAAGATTAAAAATATCCCTGACATTGCAGATGTGAATGTCCTCATATGGATTCTCAAAAACATTGGAGTTGAGGTTATTAAAAACGCAGATCATGAATATACATTCATTGCAAAAGATGTTCATTACAACGAGATATTAAAACCTGAGGTTTTTGAAAAATGCCAACAACTACGTGGCTCTGTAATGATCATGGGCCCTTTGCTCGCACGGTATGGCAAAGCATACATCCCCAGTCCGGGTGGAGATAAAATAGGACGGAGAAGATTGGATGTCCACTTTGAGGGCATGGAAAAATTAGGTGCTCAATTTGAGTTTCATGAAAAAAAAGCATATTATGAAGTACACGGAGGCAACCTCAATGGAAGTTACCATTTATTAGAGGAAGCATCTGTTACCGGTACAGCCAATATTATCATGGCAAGTGTTATGGCAAAAGGAATGACTACAATATATAATGCGGCGTGTGAGCCATATGTACAACAGCTTTGCAAGATGATCAATAATATGGGAGGCTGCATTGAAGGAATAGGGTCAAACTTACTACAAATTAAAGGGGTTGAATCATTAAAAGGATGTGAACATACGATTCTTCCGGATATGATTGAAATCGGAAGTTTTATCGGCCTTGCTGCAATGGCCGGCTCAGGAATCACTATAAAAAATGCAGCATATGAAACGTTGGGTATCATTCCAAGGGCTTTCAACCGCCTGGGAATTCATATTGAAAGAAAAGGGGAAGATATTTACATACCTCATCATGCGCATTATGAAATAGAGTCTTTTATTGACGGGTCAATCATGAAAATATCAGACGCTATTTGGCCGGGACTTACTCCTGATTTGTTGAGTGTTTTTCTTGTTGTGGCGATCCAGGCCAGAGGAAGTGTTCTGATTCATCAAAAAATGTTTGAAAGCCGCCTCTTTTTTGTGGACAAACTGATTGATATGGGAGCACAAATCATCCTCTGTGATCCGCACCGTGCAACTGTAATCGGACAGGATAAAAAGTTCCGTTTAAAAGGCCAAACATTAACGTCTCCCGATATCAGAGCAGGGGTTGCTCTATTGATCGCAGCTCTTTCCGGTGAAGGAACAAGTCATATTCATAATATAGAACAAATTGATCGTGGTTACCAACATATTGATGAACGGCTGCGGAAAATTAATGCTGATATTATAAGGATTGAAAGTGATTAATTAGTGTTTGTCTCTAAAGTCCAACTTCTTCGTTGTTGCTCGGAATCTAAATCCTCAAATACACCAGTATTCTCCGGTTTAGATTCCTCACACGCCTCGAATTTGAACTTTATAGAACAAACACTCAAGTTTATGGACAGACTCTAATTAGTGTTTGTTCCATCATGTCCGCTAACTTCGTTACGCTTGCCCAAAAAATTGCTCATTTACTTCAGCAAATTGAACTTTGAAAAAGTAGTTACATAACAGACTCAATTAACTTCTTATTATAACACGGAATAACCATTATAGATTGGAATATAGGAGTTCTCTACCATGTTTCGCTGGTGTAAAACATAAAATTCTTCAATTTCTTCACTTCTGAAAATATTTTGCAATGAAACCATCAGGTGGTCTCTATCATCAATCTTGCATATCCCGCTAATAAAATCATTAAATTCATCCATCACTCCGCTTGGCCAAAATTTAATTTTCTGAGGTGTAACCGGGTAATATCCTAAATATTTATTCATTAACAAACCAATTTTAAACGATTCTGTTTTTGAAATAGAATAGTCTTCAATAAAAATACATGTCTCTTCACTTCCGTCAAAAGCACTCATACCTAACTTCAGGCGCGTATCTATTACAGGAAACGATTCTACCCCATCATTGTAAATAAATTTAACTAAAAAAGGCAGTGGGTTGTTGTTTTTTAAAAGGTCATGCTGTATTACTTTTTGGTTATTGTCACCCGGCAGAGCAATATGATAACCTCCGAGTCTAAAAGCATAAAAATGTTTTGCCATAGATACTGTTTTATTCGTTTCCATAGGTTTAAAAATTGTTTGGTTGGTATTATAAAAAGTATACGGTTAGTGTGTTTAAAAGTTTCAATATTTTTTTGAAAATTGATTTTAAAAAGTATGATATGTAAATAACAAATTTAATTATGAAAACGAAGAAACCGTAGGTTTACCCGGTGATTTATATCATACGTGGTGCATGATATAAATCATTCGTGGTTTTATTATTTAGTGGTTGTCTCTAAAGTCCTATTATAATTGATTTTCAGCTACTTCTTTCCCCGCCCCCTATCTTTGTGCCATATGGCTTGATATATATTTAGACTATATTTGCTGGGGTTCTACTGCATATTTAGTGGAAGCCATATCCAGAATGCAGAATTCTAAAAAAAAACTATTTCCACTAAAATTACAGTAGTACCTTATTTGGGGGAGCTTTCAGCTTTAATTAATCATTAACTATTCAACTTTTCACTTTTCACATTCAAAATCATACTGCTTTCATTCATACAGTTTAACAAGCGCTTCCTGCTAATGATTGATTTGGGAATTATAATATTTCAATGCCTGTGGCATATGCTGTTGAATATTTTCTATCCTGGAATCTGGATTTGGATGTGTGGAAAGGAATTCGGGGACACCTCCTCCACCACTTTTTTCTTTCATTCTTTTCCAAAACCCCGGAGCTTCCTGAGGGTTGAAGCCTGCCATGGCCATAAAATACAATCCCAACTCATCGGCTTCTTTTTCGTGGGTCCTGCTATAAGGCAACATAACACCTACCTGTGCTCCCAGCCCAAATGCTGCAAAAGCAAGTTTTCTGGTAGTTTCCTCTTCTTTTTTCAATGCTTCAGACAATGCCATCCCTCCAAGTTGGGCAGCCAATTGTTGTGTCATTCGTTCGTTTCCATGTTTTGCGACTGCATGGGCAATTTCATGTGCCATAACAACGGCAACACCATTGTCATCTTCACATATAGGCATAATGCCTTCGTAAAAGGCAATTTTACCACCGGGCATACACCATGCATTTTTCTCATCAGATGCAAGCACATGAAATTCCCAGGAATAATTTTTTATATCTTCCTTTAGGCCTTTTTCATTAAAATACCTTTCAACGGCTTGTGTAATTCGTGTGCCGACCCGCCTGACCTGTGTCGTATATAATTGATTGTTTGATAATTTGTTTTCTTTTAAAACCTGGGCATAGCTGTCCTCTGCTAAAGAAATCATTTGAGAAGAAGGAATAGCTGTCAATTGTTTCCTGCCAGTCATAGGAACCGTTCCGCAAGAAATGACAAAAAACACCAAAATAAATAAACTGATATTTTTCATTGCATATATTATTTAATGTTGATTTGTTGAGATGTTTAGTTGTTGTGTATGGTATTTGAGTTTAAGTTTATTTTCTCGCCCGGATGTGAACTATCATTTACCATTCATAATTAATAATTCAATTTTTCACTATTCAAAGATAAAGAAATTGCCTTATCATTGAAAAAAATATTGTATATAATTTATACTCTAAAAAGATAACTTTCTTATTTTCTTGAGCTTAACGTTTTCATCACAACCGAGTATATTATATTATGTGTAATATCTTTTAAAGGGTTCTTAACCATTTCTCCTAATGAATATTTCATTCTTTGATAACTATTGGTTAGCTCCTGGCTGGAGATTTCCATCTCGTACCTGTACATCTCCTTGGCATATTTAATATCTCTTAGTGTTTGAATTTTTATTTCCCGGCTATTTTTTTTATGAATTAACGTTTTCATTCTTTTTGATTTTTATCATCATCAAAAATAACTGACGAGATATTTCTGATAATACTATTCGAAAAAAGAGGTTTTCGTAGTAAGAATATTACAAATGACAGGATTGCAAAAATTCCTGCTGATATCAGAAAGCCTGTACTCATATCACCATACTTATTGCCATACCAAAAGCTAAAAGCCAATGCCATCAAAAGAAAGATGAAGAGAGCCGATACAATAACCAAAATAAACACAAACAGATGTGTCCAGATTTTGGTAGTTTTTTCAAGAAACTGTACTTTCCATAGGTTCACCCGTGCATTTAAGTATCGTTTAATCACATCGTTGAGCTCTGAAAAATTTTCTTGTAATGATTTATTTGTCATAATATTACTATTTCATGCTTTTATTTACGTGCTTGTTTTGCTTTCTTTTCTACTTCTTTTGCAGCATCATTTTTAGCATCATCAGCTCGGTGTTTGATATCATTCTCCAACTCGTTGAACCTGTCCTTTACATTATCAACAAATTCAGTGATATAATTTTTCAAATAATCAACTTTTTCATTTACGTTTTCATCTACATCTGAGCGCATTTTTTGGGTTTCATTTTTTATTTTTTTCCTTGTAGATGAACCCTTATCCGGTGCAAATAACATTCCTGTTATGACTCCTGCTGCTGCTCCTGCTAAAAAACTTGCTAAATTTGACGTTGTGTTGTTTGATGATTCAGCCATGATTATGTGTTTTAAAATGTTTACAATAATTATTTATATATAAACATGAAAAAATCATGCCAAAAATTGTTTTGGGATTACACAAAATTATAAATGATGGTTCTACCACGAATTTAATGGTAACTTGCAATTTGTTTATGGGGGTTGGAAAAATAGTTTATATG
>CAZJWE010000023.1:0-25524 GCA_964549265.1 uncultured Bacteroidales bacterium
TCTATGAAAAACTCTGAAAATTTTGATGCGAAGGAATTATTAGAAGTCCCCTATAAACCAAATTGTGCTCTATAATGTTCAAATTCGAGGCGTATAAGGAATTTAAATCCTCAAATACTTCACGTATTCTCCGGTTTAGATTCCGAGCAACAACGAAGTTATCGGACATGATGGAACAAACACTAACTAAGCATACCCTGAATGATCAATTCACTTGCATCATCTTCTTCAAGTCCCTTTGCCATTAGTGTTTCCAATTGTTTTTTATCTACATCACCAACAACTGCTTCATGCGTTACATGTGCTTTAGGATTGCGCACATCAACAATGGGAAAGGCAAGGGCATTGGCTTCGTCTTTTACAATTTCTTTACAATCCACATGTCCACGGGCATTGGCTGCATTGGCAACGACTTTATTGTAGACTTCTGCTTTTGCCTGGTCTCTTACAGCCACTTTTGAGGTCAATATGCCTTTTGCATAGTCGCCGTTAAGGAACGCGCTTTCTGAAATTTTTATATAGTCATTGCTTTTCCCGTTAATTCTTGCCATCATATCTGCTACGGCATGTTCTCCAATGTCAATTGTATAATCTATGTCAATTACACCGACACGTCCTTTCAAAAGTTCAAATTCGGTTTTAAATCGTGCTGATTTTTCAACGTTAACATGAGTTACAGGAATTACTTTTGTTCCTCCTGATTCACTGTGCACATGACGTTCAAAGTAATAATATTCGGCTCCCTCTTTTACATGAATATTGCCTTCCATTTTATGGGTTACATCTATGGCATTGGGAAATGTGCAATGTCCAAAAATCTTTACTTTAGAATATTTTCCGATGACCCCGTTCAAAATAATCCGCTGCATTCCTTTTTCAGGCGTTACACCAAAACATAAATGTACAGGTTTTTGAATGATGGTATGATCTTCAAGCTGAATATCAACATCAACGCCGTCTTCCAATTCCTTTACCCGGACTTTCAATCCCGGAATACTTTGGCTTCCAATCACTTTATTCCCGTCTATCACCAAGCGTGCAACTTCAGGGTCTTTTATTCCGTGCGGATCTGCTTCAATAGCAGATAAAATAGTGTTTTCTAAATCTTTATTGCTCATATATTTTCTACTTTTTCGGGTTCTTTTTCCTGGCATATCTGGCATTTTTGCATAAAGTACTGGCCAATGCCTTTTATTTCACCTTTATCAACAATTTTTCCATGACACATCAGAAATGCATGTTCTGCATGTTCTAAAACATCCTGGCTATGTGTAATCAATAAAACCGTTGCTCCCTGTTTTTTAAGAAGGGCAATGGCTTCAAATATTTTGCGGATAGAGTCCATGTCAATCCCTGAGTCGGGTTCATCCAATAGTGCCAGCTTGGGTTCCATGAGCAAAAGAGAAGCCAGTTCGATTTTTTTCCGTTCTCCCCCACTCAATGTTTTATCTACCGACCGCTCAAGATAATTATTCTTATCTATGCCCACCAGGTCGAGTGTGCTCTTTAATGCTTCAATGCTTTTATTTTTTGCCGAAGCCATTAAAAAATCTTTTACTTTCAGCCCTTCAAACCTGGCTGGTTCCTGCCAACCAAGTGTAATCCCCATCCTGGCCCGTTCATCAACAGTTTTTCCTTTCAAAGAGGTTCCTTTAAATAAAATATCTCCTTCAAACCCCTGATATCCTGACAATCCCATGATTGTACTTGCCAATGTTGATTTCCCGGACCCATTGGGGCCTATGATGGCATGTACATATCCTTCCCATAGTTCAAAGCTTAACCCATTTAAAATGGAGGTATCACCCAAAGTGAGCCTTAAATCCTTTACGTGTAATATTCCCATATGTTTAATTTAGTTTGATGAATGTTCATACTTAGTTATTCAAGTTTACTCAGCGCACGATTGATCTGCATGATTCCCTTTTCCAGTTGTTCATCTGAATTTGCATAGGATATCCTTATGCAACGGGGTTCTCCAAATGCTTCTCCGGGAACGGTACCAACATGCGCTTGTTCTAATAAATAGATACAAAGGTCTTTTGCGTTCTTTATAATTGTATCACTGGTACGTTTTCCAAAATAATAACTCACATCCGGAAAGACGTAAAATGCTGCATCTGGCTCTATATAGGATATTCCAGGTATTTCATCTAAACGTTTCATGACCAGGTTTCTTCTTCGCAGAAAGGCTTTTTGCATTTCTTTTGAAAACGCTTTGTCAGCATTCAATGCTGTTATGGCTGCCTGCTGGGAAATAGATGAGGCGCCTGTGGTCATTTGTCCCTGTATTTTTTTGCATGCCTGAGCAAGCCATTCCGGGCCACACATGTATCCAATCCGCCAGCCTGTCATTGCAAAACCTTTGGAAACACCATTGACAACGACCACCCTGTCTTTGATATCGTCAAATTGGGCGATGCTCTGATGTGCTCCGGTAAAATTAATGTATTCATAAATTTCATCGGTTACTACAAAAATATTATCATATTTTTTAATGACATCTGCTATGGCTTGTAGTTCATCTTTATTGTAAAAGGCACCTGTAGGATTGGACGGTGAGCAAAGCATTAAAAGTTTTGTGCTGGGTGTTATGACTTCTTCAATCTGCTCTGGTGTAACTTTGAATTTGTTTTCCAAGCTTCCATTGATCACTACATTTTTGGCTCCGGCGATTTTCACCTGCTCAACATAGCTCACCCAGTAAGGAGCTGGGATAATAGCTTCATCTCCTTCATCCAAAAGACACAATAATACATTGGCTAATGCATGTTTGGCTCCGTTGGATACGACAATTTGGCCCGGCGAATAATCCAATCCATTTTCATTTTTCATTTTTTGTGATATGGCCTGTAACAGCTCCCTGTATCCTTCAACCGGAGAATAGTATGTAAAATTATGATCTATTGCATCTTTTGCTGCTTGTTTAATATGATCAGGAGTAGGGAAATCCGGTTGTCCCACACTCATATTGATCACATCAATGCCCTTTGCCTGCAATTCCTGTGTTTTTTGGTTCATGGCTACTGTTTGGGAAGCTGCCATGTTTTGTATTCGTCTTGATAATTTTGACATATTTACTTTTTTAAAAACTATTCACGAACTGCACAAAAGTAATGAATGATCTTGTAATTTATTATTTATATCGAAGGAAAAAAATAAAATATTTATCATTTAGCGATTGCGTCAAAACAAATGATAGTTGTACAAAAAAAAGGGTGAACAGAAAACGTGTTCACCCTTTTTTTTTTGGTACTACCCTTATTTTAGTGGTTAAATATATTTTATAGGACCTAAAATACTGTTTAAATATAGTTGAAAATGTGGTTGAAATATTGTTTAAATGTTGCTTTTTTTTATCATGTTTTTTCTATAAATGAATGTTAAAAGATATTTGTCCGAGCTGGCCAAAATCTGTTTTAAACCCTTTTGTTTTATCTTTGTCCTTTTCATCAGAAGTGCTTCGTTTATAAATGCCTTCTTCTTTATAAAACAAGACGTTGTATCTTAATTCTGTTGATAAAGATAAAGAAGGGTTCAGATAAAATTTAATTCCAAATAAAGGGCTTACGCCATATGCTGTGTAATTAGTGGTTTTTTCGGATGTATATGTATTTTCATAATTATAAATATAACTATCCATTGTATATTTACTTTTTTGTTCAGAAAAATTCATATTCACATCCAAACCATAAAAAAATTGTGTTTTCTGCATGTTTTTGTGAAATTCATACCCTAAAGCAATTTTTGAAGAGAGATATGTCAACTCATTTTTGTAACTGGAATCATCATTTTTGTCTTCGCTATTATTATACGTTCCTGAAATCTTAAACCTTATAGCAGAACCGGGAAGATGAAATTTATATCCGAGTCCTATTTCTGGCGTAACTCCTTCTCCCGAGAAATAATATCCAATAAAATCTCCGTATTCATTTGTATACCTTATATTCTCAAAATTATTCTTCGCGAATACATTGTCTACAATAATACTGAGTTCGTGGTTTGATTTGAAATTTGACGATTGATTTTCCTGTGCATTTAATAATAATGAAAGAAAAAACAAAGTAGACAGAAGCAAATGCTTGTTTTTCATTGTTTTATTTTTTTTAGGTTTAACAATTAATATATTAGGAAACACTTTAAATCAATATTCATTTTTTTTAAACGCTAATATATTAATTTTATTTTTCACTAAGTGTTTACATAACTACATTCTTTGTTTTTAAAAACATTTAATTCGCTATCATGCAATAGGTCACTGCTTACAATTTTACCGTGTATTTCGGGGGCTTTAATGCCTGAATAAAAAAATACATTGCCTGTGAACACACGCGCCTCATCCCACAATCCCTGAGCAATAAAGCTGTTGATAAGCTGTTGGCCGCCTTCCACAATCAACGATTGTATTTTTCTTTTGTATAACAACCCTGCAATTTGAGAAGGAACATTTCCTTTAAAGTCAAGTTTTATGAACTCCAAATTTGTTTCTTTTTTATTTTTTTTATCATTCAATACAATTGTAGGTATTGAACGGTCAAAAAGACTCAGGTGCCCCGGCAGTTTAAGTTGCCTGTCAATAACCAGCCTCAGTGGATTATTCCCTGCCCAGTCGCGTGTGTTGAGTTTGGGATTGTCTTTGTCAGCAGTATTGGTGCCGACCAATATTGAGGCTTCTTCGGATCTCCATTTATGCACCAGTGATCGGTCTATTTCATTCGTGATCCATGTTGGTTCTTTGGGTGTAAATGCCGGCCTGTTATAATCAATAAAACCATCTTTTGTTTGTGCCCATTTCAATATAATGTAAGGCCTGGATAAGAGATTAAATGTAAAAAACCGTTTATTCAATTCCCTGCATTGCTCTTTCAGGACTCCAGCCGATACTTCTATACCTTTTTCCTTTAATTGTTTCACTCCATTACCATTTACTAATGGGTTGGGATCTAATGTGCCAATAATAACTTTCGGGATTTTATGTTTAATGATTAATTCTGTACATGGCGGGGTTTTACCATGATGTGAACATGGTTCCAATGAAACATACATGATTGAATCTGATAATATCGATTTGTCTTGCACACTTGCTATTGCGTTGACTTCTGCATGAGCCTCTCCTCTTTTTTGGTGATATCCTTCCCCGATAATCAATCCATTATGCATAATTACAGAGCCTACCATTGGATTTGGGGCTGTATTGCCTTTCCCCATTTTTGCAAGGTCGAGGCACCGCATCATATAGTGTTCGTGAATATTTTGTTGATTCATGCCTGTACAACTTAATTTCATTCGTTCTCCCTTTGATGGGAGTATTTTTTTATCTTTGGCCTATGCAAGACAAAACCATTAAGCAGGGGATTGAATACATAAAGCAAGCGCTTGATCACTATTATCCTGATGAAGAGATCAAAGCAATGATCAATATTCTCATGAAATCAATCATCGGGATGGAGCATTATAAGTTATTTACATCCCCTGATGCAAAGATAGATAAATCTGAATGGAACCGGTTAAAAGAAGCAATATTTCTATTGCAACACGATCATCCGCTTCAATATATTCTTTCAGAGACTGAGTTTTATGGAATGCGTTTCAATGTGAATGCTCATGCGTTAATACCGCGGGTTGAAACTGAAGAGCTTGTACAATGGATTATAGATGAACACCAGGGAGAAACATTGGATATATTAGAAATAGGTACCGGCACCGGATGTATTGCCATTGCACTCAAACATCATTTGCCCGGTGCAAGGATAACAGCTACTGATTGTTCTGAAAAAGCACTGACTTTAGCAAAAACAAATGCATCGTTACATGATGTATCCATACATTTTATCCAACATGATATCTTAACAGAACATTTGCCAGATCAGAAATTTGATGTTGTAGTGAGCAATCCTCCTTATGTACGAAATTGTGAAAAAAAATACATGAGCAGAAATGTACTTGATCATGAGCCTCCAACAGCGCTTTTTGTACCTGATGACCATCCTTTATTGTTTTATGAAGCCATTTTAACCAAATCTTTGAATCATTTAAACCCAGGCGGCTCATTTTATTTTGAAATTAATGAAGCATTCGGCACAGGGCTGGTTGAGCTTTTGAGTCAATATAACCTAACAAACATCATGTTAAAAAAAGATATGAATGGTAAAGACCGGATGATAAAAGGGGATGGATGCATTCGATGATTCTGCTCTTAGAGTCGGCTTCAAACATTGATCACAAAAATGAATATTCCGAAATCCTGTATCCTAATCCCTTCCATACTATGCTAAAGTTTAAATCAGAAGCAATAATTAATTACATTGAAATGTATAATGCGCAGGGACGATTGATAAAACGGGCAACTGATCTGCCTGGAAATACCTTGAACACTTCTGAATATCCTGCCGGAAAATATATTGTAAAAATCAGGACAAAGAATGCTGTTTTGACTGAAAGATTATTAAAAATCAGATGATATTTGAATTTTTCATATTATTTTTGTTTTCAATAAGACTTAAAATACACTTATTATGAAATTCAATACTATTGGCATTGTATTATTTTTAACAGGTATATGTGTTTATGCCCAGGAGCAAGATATTACCGGTGATGAGTTTACTATTGACAAACAAATCCCTCATACCTCTATCAAAAATCAATATCGCTCAGGTACATGTTGGAGCTTTGCTGCATTATCTTTTATGGAGTCTGAGCTTATTCGCAAACACAATGAACAATTTGATTTATCTGAAATGTTCATTGTCAAATATGCATTACTCAACAAAGCCCGAAAATTCGTGCAATTGCATGGCCACATGAAAATAGCCAGTGGTAGTGAAATCAATGATGCATTTAAGGTGCTAAAAGAACAAGGGATGGTTACAGAGGATGCATATGATGGAAAAAACATCAATGAGGACAAACACATTCATGGTGAAATGAATGAGGTGGTGCAGAATTATTTGAATGCCATTGTAGAAAATAAGAACGGAAACTTAACACCCATCTGGGATGAAGGATTTGAGCTTGTATTGAATGCATACCTGGGCATTGTTCCGGAAACCTTTGAATATAAAAAGAAAACATATACACCAAAAACATTTGGGAACATGCTGAATATTGACCCGGATGATTATGTATATCTCACTTCTTTTTCACATCATCCATTTTACAGTGAATTTATTTTAGAAGTCCCTGATAATTGGTCATGGAAATCTTATTTTAATGTACCAGTTAATGATTTAGTTTCTATTATTGATCAAGCAATAGAACATGATTATTCTGTTGTTTGGGCTGGAGACATCTCTGAGCCCGGCTATTCATGGGAAAAAGGCATTGCAGAATTAGAAGGTGATACAATTGTTAACCAGAAAACAAGGCAAATTGCATTCAATAATTATGAAACAACCGATGACCATGGGATGCATATTGTTGGAATTGCAAAAAACAATGAAGGTGAAAGATTCTATCTCTCTAAAAATTCATGGGGCACTGATAATGCCTATGAAGGGTATATTTATCTTTCAGAAAATTATATTTTAAGCAAAACCATTTCATTGGTAATACATAAAGATGCTTTACCTAAACATATTCGAGAAAACCTTGAGATGAAACAAGAATAGTTTTTTACTTATGCAAAATTCCAATTTTATCTTCTGACACATAACGCGTTACAACGCTATTGAACATTTCTTCATCATCTTCAGCAAACTCAACATGAATGGGGACATAATAGATATTTGAAAGGATTTCTTCGGGGATATTTGCTTCCCTTAAGCGCACGGCATCCTTTTCTGTTGTAATGATGATTTTATTTTCCTGTTTAATTTCATTGTATGAAGTAATAATATGCCGAATATTTCTTTTTTTATATTTATGGTGATCGGGATATTTAATATGTTTAATGAGTTGTGTATATTGTTTTATTTTTTGAAGCAATGTTTTCGGATCAGCAATGCCAGTTATCAGTAATACATGATGGGGTTCTTTCTTTAAAATATCTAAATCAAGGGGTTTATTTTTTTGACTGACATGATGTAATTTTCCATATTTATATCGCGTATAGAATATTTGTTGATAAGGATATAGCTTCAGTTTTTTATTGATTATCCGTTTATCCATAGGTTTTATATCCTCCGGTGCTTTAGTAATGATGATCACATTTGCCCTTCTTTTTTCATGTACACGTTCACGCAAACGGCCAACAGGCAATAAAAAATCTTTAGTAACTGGCCTGTTATAATCCATCAATAAAATTGACAACCCGGCTTTTACATATCTATGCTGAAATGCATCATCCAACACCACAACTTTTAAGTCTTTGAACTGCTCCATTAATTTTTTAATTCCTTTTACCCTTCTTTTGTTGACAGCAACCGGAACATCCGGAAATTTATTTTTCATTTGCTTGGGTTCGTCACCTATATCTAATACAGAGGACTGTTCAGCAGCTAAAACAAATCCTTTTGATTTTCGTTTGTATCCCCTGCTCAAAACAGCAACATTAAAATGGCCTTTCAATAATGAGATGATATATTCGGTATGTGGTGTCTTGCCGGTTCCTCCGACCGTTAAATTTCCAAGGGAGATCACTGAAACATCAAAACTTTTTGATGGAAGTATTTTCAGATCGAAAAGTAAATTCCGGAATCCAATTATAATACCGTAAAGTATTGAAAAAGGGAAGAGCAAAAACCGAAATGGATTAATTCTTTTATATGGCATGTCTGGAAGGAAAGATTAATTTTTCAATGAAAATCTTTTGAGATTGATTTAAATGTTTTAGCTTATTAAGTTTAAAATATTCATTTAAAACAATCTAAAGCTAATCATCAAATATAAACTAAAAGCATGAATATTCAAAATCAAACATAAAAAATATAATTCTATTTCAAAAAAAAAGGGAGCAATTTTGAATTACTCCCTTTTTTGAATGTTAATATTTATATATTAAAACAGGTGAAATGTCACTGTCAGTCCTGCCATGACCACGGAGACCATGGTCATTAATTTAATCAGGATATTCAATGACGGGCCTGATGTATCTTTAAAGGGGTCGCCAACCGTATCGCCGACCACACTGGCTTTATGAGCTTCACTTCCTTTTCCTCCATGATGCCCTTTTTCAATATATTTTTTTGCATTATCCCATGCACCACCTGCATTATTGAGCATGCAGGCCAACGTAAACCCTGTGGTTAAACCACCTGCAAGCAGTCCAACGACTCCTGATACACCAAAAATAATGCCTACAACGATGGGAACAATAATGGCAATCAATGAAGGGAATAACATTTCTCTTTGTGCACCTTTTGTTGAAATGGCAACACAACCTGCATAATCAGGCTTTACTTCACCTTTGAGGATGCCCGGCATTTGTTTAAATTGGCGGCGTACTTCTTCAATCATAGCTCCGGCAGCTCTTCCTACTGCTTTCATTGTCATAGCAGAAAACACAAATGCCATCATGGCACCAATAAAAATTCCAACTAAAAGTTTCGGGTTGAATAAAGACATATCATAGGCTTCAGAAAAGTCTCTCACATTGGCAGAAGTGATTTCTACAATCCGTGATGCTTTATCTGTAATTTCTGCTTTACTGATGAAGTCTTTATCAAAAAATATTACATCGCCCACTTTATGGATACCTGTTTGTGTTTCCATCATAATTTTACCGATCCATAATCTTACTTCTTCGAGATATGCAGCTAAAAGTGCCATGGCAGTAAGTGCAGCAGAACCAATGGCAAACCCTTTACCTGTGGCAGCTGTTGTATTTCCAAGCATGTCAAGTGCATCTGTTTTTTCTCTTACCTCAGGAGGTAATTCAGACATTTCGGCATTTCCACCGGCATTATCAGCAATGGGGCCAAATGCATCTGTTGCAAGGGTAATGCCGAGTGTAGAGAGCATGCCTACAGCAGCAAAACCAATACCATAAATTCCTAAAGCAAATGTCTCAAAACCACCAGCCAAACCAAATGCAGCGATAATTCCAACAACAATTGTTACAACAGGAATCCATGTTGAATACATGCCCACTGCAATTCCATCAATAATGGTTGTTGCCGGGCCTTGTTCAGCTTGTTTAGCAATTCCTTTCGTTGGTTTGTATTCATCGGATGTAAAATATTCCGTGCCTTGTCCTATGATTACACCGGCAGCAAGTCCTGCGACTACAGATCCAAAAATACCCCAGGTAACCATGCCAACAGAAGCCATAACGGCCATTGCTATAAGAATAAACACAGAACTTCCGCCTGTTCCAAGTAAAAGCGCTCTTAAAAGCGTACGTGACGTAGCAGATTCTTTGGTTCTAACCATAAAAATCCCCAAAATAGAAAGGATGATACCAATGGCTGCAACAAACATAGGAGCGATTACAGCATTTTCAGCGGTTATTCCAATAGAATCCTGGACAAATAAAGGCAATGAAGCACCCAATGCCGCAGTTGCCAGTATTGATCCGCAGTATGATTCGTATAAGTCAGCGCCCATTCCGGCAACATCGCCTACATTGTCTCCTACGTTATCTGCAATGGTTGCAGGGTTTCTTGGGTCGTCTTCGGGGATGCCGGCTTCTACTTTTCCGACGAGGTCGGCTCCAACATCAGCAGCTTTGGTATAAATACCTCCGCCAACCCTTGCAAACAAGGCCTGGGTTGATGCACCCATACCAAATGTAAGCATGGTTGCTGTAATTTCAGCTAGTTTTTCTCTTTCACCGGTTCCGGGATGAACTAAATCAAGTCCGAGAAAGGTTAATCCGGTTTGCATGTGTTCGGCAGTGTAAACGAGCTTGCTTAAAATCAGGTACCAAAGTGATATGTCAAGCAGTCCGAATCCTACTACTACCAGCCCCATTACAGCTCCGCTCCTGAATGCAATTTTCAGGCCTTTGTTTAATGAGGTTCTTGCACCGTTTGCTGTTCTGGCAGAAGCATGGGTTGCAGTTTTCATTCCCAAATAACCACAGAGTCCTGAAAAAAATCCACCTGTTAAAAAGGCAATAGGAACAAACGGATTTTGTACTTTAAGATAAGCCAGAATGATCAGGATCACCAAAAGAATAAGAAACACCAGGGAAACTACACCATACTGACGTCTCAAATAAGCCATTGCACCTTCTCTTACATATTGTGCAATTTCTTTCATCTTGTCTGTACCTTCGCTTTGCTTAATCATGTTTTTATAAAACAAATAAGCAAATATTAATGCCAGTACAGAAGCTGTTGGAATAAACCAGTAAAAAGAACTAAACATAATAAATGATTTTTAGGTTTTTAAATATTTGAATTCCACGTACATACATGGATTTGCATTGATCTGATGTAAAAATAAATAAAAAACGGTTATTGGCAAGTAAAAAAAAATAAAAAATTTTCATATGTTTATATTTTATTTTTCAAAGGTCATATGGAGCTCGCCATGAGGTTAATTTGCTGACTTCATGCAACATAACCAAACCCTTAATAATCATGCTCGTGTGTGTCAATTTTTTTGTCATGGCTCGGTTCATCTTTAATTTGGTTCAACGGAAGATATTTTTCCTATTCTTTTGTGAATCATGCAGTATATATTGCAGTGAAACAATCGTTTTGATAATGCATCGAACGCTTTTTCAATGTTAGAGACCTGTTAAACACAACAATAATGCTTATACGCCTAAAAAGATAAATACAGTTGAGAAATCTTAGGAAATCGTTTTGATTTTTTGGGGGACTTAGAAACAGAAAGTGCTATATGCTTAGTTAAAAAGGCAGATGATAAGTGAGAGCATAAACAACTACAACGAAGCTTAAAAGCCTCATCCAACCCAAAGGGGTTGAAAATGAGGCTTTAGTTAACAAACGTTTATTGGTTTATTTTATTTAATAATCATCTTATTGGTTACATTCCCGGCATCTGTTTTCAGCTGTAAATAATACACTCCACTGCCAACACTTTTACAATTCCAAATAAGTGAATGATTTCCGGCAGATTTTTGCGTATTCAATATGGTTTCAACTTTGGTTCCGTCTGTAGAATACACTGAGAGTTCTATGCTTGATGCATCTGGCAAATAATATTGGATGTTTGAAACTCCCTGCATCACAGGATTCGGATAGTTTTGCAACGTAGCATGAACATCTTCCTTCATATTCACAATCCCGATATCTTCTCCAACTTTGACTTCTTCGCATGTTTTATCATAATCACCTGTTACAGGATCCCATACTTCCAGGCATGCTGTATGTGTTCCGGGAGTTTGATAAACATATGTCGGTGTAGTAGAAGTTGAGTCATCGCAAATGCCGTCATTATTAAAATCCCATTTGAGTTTGGCAGCATCACCGTGTGATATGCCAACAAAGTCAACCGGATAACCTGTAGCTTTAAGTGTTGTATCGCTTAAATCATATCCAAAACCAGCTATCAGGCTGTCGCCGGCATTCACATTCACCAATTTATAATGTTTGCTCTTACATCCGGTATTGGAATTATTGATGGTTAACTTCACTTTGTACAGACCATCGTCAGCATATGTATGTGAAATTATAGAATCGGTTACTACTGCTGTGCTATCTCCGAAATCCCATGACCAATTGCCGCCTGCTCCGTATGATTTATCAACAAATGACACTTCACGGGTTTCTGTATCAACAATGTTGTAAGCAAAATCTGCAAAGCAATCGTCTGTTGTACCCGGATCAACTTTTAAGTATTTGCATGTCATGTTCTCGATACCATTGGGTTTGATAACCCGCAGGCAAACATTATAATAACCACCTGTAGCATAAGCATGAATCGGATCTTTCACAGTTGAGCTACTACCATCTCCAAAGTTCCAGGAATATGCCAGTCCGCTCTGTGGCATTGATTTGTTTTTGAATGTAACTGTCTTATTTGCATTGTCTACAATATATATAAAGTCCGCTTCACAATCATTCCCCATTTCGTTGACCAATACAATTTCTTCATGGTAATCCATACAACCATTGATATTATTATATGTGTTTAAGCCTATTTTATAATACCCCGGTTGTTTGAATGTATGAACAGGATTTGGCTGGGTTGACACGGTGCCGTCCCCAAACACCCAATAAAGGCTTGTATGCTGTCCCATGACTTTATTGGTCAAATAAACAGTATTGGCACTTTGATCTACATATACTTCAAAACCTGCATTACAAAGCACTTCTCCTATCTGCACTTCTTGTTCGTATACATCCATACATAACATGTCGCTTACTGTTAATCTGACATTATACATCCCGTTTTGTTGATACATATGATCGATGCTGTCTGAATTTGCAATACTGTATAATCCGTCGCCAAAGAGCCAGAAACGATTTGAAACATTCCCTTTGGATTGATCGATAAATTGTACATTACGTGTCTGAGTATTTACAGTATAATCAAAATCAGCTTTACAATTGCCTTCTCCAACCTGGATAAAGTCTGCATAATAATCTATACATCCACTGTTGGAATCTTTGACAGATAAACTGATCAGGTAATATCCTGCAGAATCATATGTGTGTTGAGGATTTTGAGTGGATGCAGTATAGCCATCACCAAAGTTCCAGAACCATGAGTTGACGGAACCTACTGAATGGTCTTGCATTTTTATTGTTTTCTTTGCATTGTCTATAAAATATGAGAATTCTGCCTGAATATTGCAAGCGCTTGGGCCATAAATCACTTCTTTGCATTTCTTAGACCTGTTTCCTGTAATATTGTCAAAAATATTCAGGCACACATTGTAAAGGCCCTCATTTGTATAGTTATGTCTTGGTGATTGAGCTTCTGCAATCATACCGTCGCCAAACGTCCAATACCAGGAAGTAGGATTTCCTTTCGATTGATCTGTGAAATCAACAATCCCTGAATCCAATAATGTAAAATATGAAAAGTCAGCCACCAATCCTTTTTCATCTAATGAAGAGATAATAATATCTTTACATTTTTCAGATGTGCAATCTGCTGCACTATCATAAGTATGCAGGCAAACCGTATATGTTCCCGGTTTGGTATAGACATTGACTGCATTCATAGAATCGCTCCAGTTTCCATCGTTAAAATCCCAATACCATGCAGATACAGCTCCGGATGACCTGTCATAAAAACCCACCTCATTGGTTGCGGAATCAATATGGTAAATAAAATCTGCCTTACAAACGGATTGTCCCAGTACTATTTCTTTACATTTTTCTGATGTTGTACCCATGTCTGAATTATGTGCCACAACACACACATTATATATTCCTTCTTTTGCAAATGTATGAGAAGGATTCGGTTCATTTGCTGTTGTACCATCACCAAAATCCCAATGACCACCGGTGACTTTACCGGTAATATTCTCATAAAAATGAACTTTGGTGGCAGTATCGGCATCAAGGCTATATGTAAAGTCTGATATCAATTTTGTAGAATCAAAATATCCAATCTGTACTACTTCACATCTATTTGAAACACATCCCAAATCATTTTTTACGTTTAGGCATATTTCATAAATACCAGGTTTAGCATAAGTATGCACAGGGTTTTGATTATATGAATGTGAACCATCATCAAAATTCCAATGCCATTCCGTAGCATGAGAAGAAAGGTCTTCCATGAATATTTTATTTTGTGAATTATTTATTGTGTATTCAAAAGCAGCTTCACACTCAGGTGCACCAACTTTCACCTTTTCACAAAACATATCCGAACAATTCATTCCAGGATAAAATACAGAAAGACATACATCATAAAAACCTTCATATTTATATGTATGGAGTGGAGGAAGACTATCTGTTGAAGAAGTACCATCTCCGAAGTTCCAATAATAAGATGATATGTCTCCAAAACTTCTATCTTCAAATTGTACTTTCAGATTGACTGTATCTACTAAAACAGAGGCAAACTTAGCATCAATAATTGAGTCGCACCTGTTTCCTGACCTTTCAATATATATATTTGTTGAAAATTCAGATACACCACATCCATTGGTTACTTTTACTTTCACCAAATGTTCACCGGTTTCATTAAAGGTATGTAAAGGAGACATTGCTTGTGATTTACTACCATCTCCAAAGCTCCAATCGTAATCCCATCCTGTAAATGCCATGCGTTGGTCTGCAATTCTGAATTTAACCGGTTCACTTCTGGCGATATAATCATTTTCTGTCCAAATATTATCTAATATCCTGTCGGGCAAAGCATTATCTTTTACTTTAACCAAAGTTCTAATGGTATCGGTTCTGCCGCAAGCATTTGTTGCAACAACCCAAGCGTTATAATCTCCGGCATTTGCATAAGAATGGAAAGCTATTTGATTAGTATTCACCGGGCTTCCATCACCAAAATGCCATTCATATGTTTCGCCTCCGACAATTGTAAATTTAACATTATCACCGGGACATGCTATGATTTGGTTTCGTCTGTCCCTGTCAATATCTTTTCTTAGCTTAAATGTTCTGCCATCCAAAAATGATTTTCGTTGTTTGCAGTAATCAGATATTAAATTAAACATCACAGAAGTATCCCCAACCATTGTAAGGGTGTATTTTCCTGTATCTGATTCATAACATTCTCCGGATCCGGCAAATGCAATAGTATCTGCTGAAAGGGAAAGGAAATAATCGCCTTCAGAGACATATAAACCACCCCATTCATTTGTTAATTTATACTCCATGTAATAATTGCTGTCATTTTCCAATTCAAGGAAAGCAATTTCATTTAACGCTGTATTGGATGCATAATCTCCTGCGACTTTGTAAACAGGGCTGCATATCCCACTATATGTAGTCGTTGGATCTATATTAATAGGACTTCCTCCCGTTGAATCAATGATATAGGTAGTGCCTCCCGGTTGCATTTCGAATGAATTAATTGAATTTGTATCAATCATTGGCATACCATATACAGTAGGTTCTATAATTTCTTCTCCTCCTATTTCAATATCCTCACAATACCATACGGCACCAAATCCTACCTCAGGTGGATACATGTGATTCAGAGGCACATATGCACGTACTGTATCATTCATTGGCATAGATCCATTGGTTTCGAATTTCACATATCCATTGGGGGCCCCGGGGTCTTCATCCCCTGATGGGTCGAGTTCGTCATACCAGAAGAAAATATAAAAGGTGCTATCCCAACCTTGTTGCCAACCAGACCAATATACCGGAATTATAAATTCATGTTCTTGAGCCCGGTCTTTTGAAATACTCCAATCCTGGAAAAATCCTCCGGGAGGACCGTCGGGTTGTGTTGAATTGTTATGATAATAAAATGGTTTGTTCATCGTGTTATTTTCAACAATAATGCTGTCGGATAATGCAATGGTATTCCCACATAGATTTTCTATGCTAAATGTAAATGGATATGTACCTTCAGTATTATAAGTATGAGTCGCAAGAACTTCTACTTTTGCGCTTGTATCAATACCATTAAAATTGAGTTTAGAATTACCATCTCCAAAGTCAATGGAATATTTATATTTCAATGTTTCTTTATCATGATTTTCATCGTCCCAGAAATATACTTTTTCTCCGGGGCATAATTTGTACGGAGCAACAGATAATGATGTATAGGGTTCAATTGTATTATCTACAATAACCCATTTACTTACGTAACTTGTTCCTCCACAATTATTTCTGGCATATAATCTTATCTCAAAAGTGTCTATTGATGAATAAATATGTGATACTGCTTTACCGAAAGCTTTTCCTCCATCACCAAAATCCCATGAATAACTTAAATTATCATCTACATAATCATTTCGCACAAATACTTTTTCTCCCGGACATACTGTGATGGTGTCAATATAATCATTATCATAATAATCATAATTAATATTTTCGAAGTAAAATCCGGGCGTTTCCGGAAGCGATCCCACATTATATTCAACAAAAATTTCTTTTGAGATAGTATCTCTTAACCCACAACCGTTTGATGCTACAAGTTTTACTTCATACATACCCGTATCTGCATAATAATTCACAGGTTTTCGTAAAGTTGATGTTGCACCATCTCCAAAAGACCACCTAAATGTTCCAAAGGTATTAGCCTGAAAATGAACCGGTGTTCCGGGACAAATATAACTATCAGGATGCCAGTAATGAAAAGAAGCATCTAAATTTTCTGAATCCTCTACCTTAAACGTTAATTGCTGTGTATTTGAATTTCCGCATGAATTTTTTACAGTCAATGATACATTATATATACCCGTATCTGAATACGCATGAACAGGCTCACGTATAAAAGAAGAATCGCCATCTCCAAAATCCCATATGTATTGGCTAAAATGTTCGCGGCTATTGATATGAAATTCAACATCATCATTTACACATGCTTCTGGCGGGCCGGTCGGATGAATATCGAACTGCGGTGTTGCAGTATTTCCTACTGTTATAGTTTGAACAATGGAATCTATCAACCCAAAATGCCATGTGTAAAGTTTTACATCATATACTCCATCCGAAGAATATGCATGCTCGTTATAATTACCATATGCAACAACTCCATCACCAAAATCCCATTTCAATTTATCATGTCCACCGAAAGGATATTCAAATTGAATTTTTTTTCCGGGACAAAATTCTCCACCTTCATTGGGATAAAAACATGTTTTATAAGATATTTCCATAGTGTACATTTCAAGGTCTATCTTTAAATTTGAAGCATACAAGGAGATGCTGTCAATATTGTAACTATATAAATCATATAAATTTATATAAGGTTCGTTTTCATTAAAAATTGTATCATAAACAAATATGCCATCACTATAGCCTCTGATTGTAAAATCATAAGAAAAATTTTCAAATGCCTGCATGTAAATTCCATCGAATTTCAAGTTTTGTTTATTTGAAAAATCCATAGAAAGGCTAGCTCCATTAAGGAAAACATTCCCGATGGTATCTATTGAAAAACCACAACTATCTTCTGCCTGAAAGGTAAATCGTACATCTTTATACCACATTTCATAAGGGCATTGATTCTGAGCACCTGCATGATTTAAAAATACTGAGTCATAATGCTCATTAATAAATTCTGCTTTTACTCTGCTGAATGCAAACAACAGCATTAAAACAAATAAGCCAGTGAAGAGGGATTGCTTTTTCATAATAAGATTTAATTAAGATTATTACTTCATTTTTTTTAGAATGATTAAGATTCCCCAATTTTACGTTATTTTTTTCAATTGGTTACATAATATTTATATTTTTTATAACCATAATTTCTACTGCTTCAAATTAAAAGGAACTGGTTAGCAAAGATCATGTACCATTTATAGCACTTCAATATTTTATAAATTCAATCATAGAAAAATAACATAAAAATTGCCTAAATCTTGATGGTTCAAAATTATCCACTCAGGTAAATAAAGGGACAGAAGAATCAATAATTAACATCTAATCCAACAAACAACGAACACTAATACCTAATGATTTGGGAACATTCATCTCTTTTAATAAAACATCAGCATCGAATCTAAGCATTTGAGTTCGTGCAAAAGATGAACTGTTCTCAGATGAACTCCAAAAGCGACCATATTCTCCAATGAAACCGAATGTACCAATACTACTTCGTTGACCTCCGGGAAGTCCGGCAAACCCATAATCATCTGATCCATTACCTCCTGAATCCCAACCTGAAGAAGCTTTTAAATGCTCCCCAACATTATTCCAGGCAAAACCTGATTTTGAATATCCACCATTGTCACTGCTTATATACTCAGCCAATTCTTCCCATTCATCATCGCTTGGCAAATGCCAACCTTCAGGACAAACACCCTGCACACCACTTGGATTATTGTCACTGCATGGTGCACCATTCATCGCTGCTGACCATGTGTATAATAAACCATAAGTATCAGCATTGGTTACGCTATCATCATCATAGTAACAATAGGCTTTTTCTGAATAACCGAGAGTATCCCAATTAGAATTGCCTGTTATATGTGGTATTGGCATCCCATTAGCGTAATGCGTTGCTCTGAAATTTTCCGAAATCCAACATTGTTCTCCAATTTTGAATACATTATATACATTTCCATCATAATCAATTAAAGAGTCTGGGCATTGACGTAATTTTGTAACAACATTTCCACCTTCGCCTATAACTATATCATATTTAGCGCCACCTGATGAAGTAAGTGAAAGATGATTAGCTGTATCTGATTTTTCAGCATATTTAGCATATGGCACACTTAACAATTGACTTATTCCTATTAAATTTCCATCCAACTCAACTTTTACAAAATAAGGGCCATTTGACCAGTCAATTGTTGCAAAATCAATTGGATTGACTGAACCAATATTCAATGTTATCAACCCATAGGCATTCGTGATGCTATCATGAGTTTCAGTAAATACTGTTACACCATTTACACCGTCTTGTAAAATACTAATAGTCAAATTTATACTTTGATTCATCATTATATTTCCTGCATTATCTCGTGCTACCGCTTGATACTTAATAGCATTTGGTGCTTGAGCCAATATTAAGGTTGTTAATATAATTCCTGTTAATGTAAAAAACAATTTTCTCATGATTAGTTTTTAAATTTTCTAATTATTTTTTTAAAAATCCGTTGGAAATAATTAAATATTAAATTTTATACATTGTATAATTATTCTATTCGATTTTAAAGATTTTATGTGTTTTTTGGTTATTAATTTTTAAAAGATAGGTTCCATTGGGCAGACCTGAACAATTAATTTGATGGTTCATATTATTAAGTTTACCAGTAAAAATCACCTTCCCATTTACATCCATTAATTGGTAATCTATCTCGGTTTTATCGGTTTCCACATTCAATACATCATTCACTGGAATCGGATAAACTTTTAGTTCACCCAATATTTTTGTTTTATTAATCAGCGTAATCACTTTTAAATTGCCTTGATGAAATCCTTGTGTCAGAGTATTTGATCCATTAGTTGTAGTTTCAATAATTGTTTCGCCAATTGTCCAACTTAAAGAACCATTAGCATTTTCGGAATAACCCCCAGCTGTGCTTAAGGTATTTTGGCTAAGGTTTTGTGCATAATTTATTAATGGAACAAACAAAAAAACTGATAAATAAATTGTTTTCATTTTTTTCTTTTATTTTTTAAATATTCTATAAACTTTAATTCTGTCAAAACTTTCATATGATAATAAACACTACAACAATTCACTATAGAAAAAAGCCTCTCAAATAGCTTGAGAGGCTTAAAGCAGTCCGTAGGAGAATCGAACTCCTGTTACCAGGATGAAAACCTGGCGTCCTAACCCCTAGACGAACGGACCGACTATTTGAAAGTGCAAATATAATATTTTTTTATTGTAATTCATAATGATTAAAAAAAAATCAATCATAAATATAGTGTCTATCATATACAACTTTTTATCTGTGAATTTAGTATAGGTGAATTCTAATAATTACTTCGCATTAAAATTTTCAGAGTTTTTCATAGACACTCATTACTGTCCGATTAAAATAATTCAGGTACTACCCTTATTTTAGTGGTTAAATATTTTTACAGGACCTAAAATACTGTTTAAATATAGTTGAAAATGTGGTTGAAAAGTAGTTTATATGTGGTTCAATATAAAATTAATCGTTTTACATATAAACTACGTTAAACTATATTTCAACCACATATAAACAAATTGCAAGTTACCATTAAATTCTTGGTAGAACCAAATTTTTAGACCATTTTTTTAGGGTCAACGATCTGATCAAATTCTTCTTCTGTCAGCATCCCTAATTCAATTGCTGCATTTCTGAGTGTTTTGTTTTCCTGGTATGCTTTTTTAGCAATACTTGCAGCTTTTTCATAACCAATATGTGTATTCAATGATGTTACCAACATTAAAGAATTTTCAAGATGCCTATTAATCATATCATGATTTGCGGTGATGCCTTTTATGCAATGTTCTGTTAATGAATCAGAAGCATCTCCAAGCAATTGTGCAGATTCCAGTAAATTATAAATCATTACAGGTTTAAACACATTAAGGTCTAAATGGCCATGCAATCCCGAAACCGAAATTGCCTGGTCGTTCCCTATTATTTGAGCGCATACCATAGTAGCAGCTTCTATTTGAGTAGGATTAACTTTTCCCGGCATAATCGAAGAACCCGGTTCATTGGCCGGAATATTTATCTCCCCAATGCCGCATCGCGGGCCCGATGCCAATATTCTCAGATCATTTGAAATTTTCATCATGCTGCAAGCCAAATTTTTGAGTGCAGAAGACACAGCGATAATTTCATCATGTGATGCTATAGACTTGAATTTATTACTTACAGGTTTAAAAGAAAAACCTGTTTCTTCTGCAATAACATTTACAACATATTCAGAAAAACCTTTGGGTGTATTCAGTCCGGTCCCTACTGCGGTTCCACCCACCGGTAATTCGAGTAATAATGCCATCACTTTTTGCAATTGTTTAATGCCTTGTTCAATCTGTGCAACATACCCTGAGAATTCCTGGCCTAATGTAAGAGGAACCGCATCCATACAATGAGTCCGTCCTGTTTTTATAATGTTTTTAAATGCTTCGGATTTATCTTTTAATGTGACATATAAATTATTTAAACCCGGAATGGTGCAGTTTGAAATAATTCTATATGCTGCAATATGCATAGCTGTTGGAAAGGTATCATTGGTTGATTGTGACTTATTCACATCATCATTGGGATGCAACGGGCCTGGGTTGTCGGTGATATTCATTCCTTTAATCACTTTAGCTCTGTTGGCAATGACCTCATTGACGTTCATATTTGTATGCGTTCCGGATCCGGTTTGCCAGACAGGCAGAGGGAAATGCTCATCAAGTTGTCCGGATGATATTTCATTGCATACCTGTGATATTAAATCGGCTTTTTCCTTTTCCAATACGCCTAAGTTTGCATTCGCCTGAGCTGCTGCTTTTTTTACAGTAGAATATGATTTAATGACTTCACCAGGCATGGGGTGGTTCCCGATCTTAAATAAGTCTAATGACCGTTGAGTTTGTGCGCCCCAATATTTATCTGATGGTACTGCAATTTCTCCGAGTGTATCTTTCTCAATCCTGTTCATAATTAATAATTAAATATTACAAAGTAAATTTAATTTTATTTATTAAAATGAGCAAAGCACATAAAAATTTTTACTTTTCTTTTTTATGGTTTAGATAATTATTGATGGCTTCAACGGATTTTTTATTTACTTTGCGTTTTAAAAAAATATATTTTGCATATCCACAGTTGTACAAATCGGTTAAATATACAACGCCCTGTTGTCACAATAGGAACCTTTGATGGGCTGCATAAAGGTCATGTAAGAATACTGGAAAAACTAAAACAAGCCGCTGATAAACAAAACGGAGAAACCGTTGTGATTACCTTTTGGCCACATCCCAGATGGATTGTAGATTATGAAGAATATGACCTGAAACTATTAAACACTTTGGAAGAAAAAAAAGAACTTCTTGCAAAAGAACAAATAGACCATTTAGTAATTCTTCCTTTTAACAAAAAATTTTCTGAGTTTACTTCTGCTCAATTTATTAATAATATTCTTTCATGTATAAATATTAAACATTTAATTATTGGTCCAGACCATCAATTTGGGAAAGACAGGAGTGGAAACTTTGATACATGGAAAACCTATGCTCAGAAACATCAATTCATTGTAGAGAAAATAGCCTTAACAGCTGTAGAAAGAACAAAAATAAGCTCTACCAAAATCAGAAGAGCTCTTTTATCCGGAAATATCATAAAAGCGAATGAATACCTTGGATATCCTTACTTTTTAACCGGAAAAGTAGTTGAAGGAGAAAAGACAGGCCAAAAAATCGGTTTCCCAACTGCAAATATTTATATTGAAGAACCTTATAAACTCATCCCGAAAACAGGGGTGTATGCATCCAAAATCCAAATTAACGGGAAAACATACAAGGGTATGTTGAATATTGGATTTCAACCAACAGTTCATACAAAACAAAGAAAAGATATCGTTATTGAAGTGAATATTTTCAATTTTAATGAGGACATATACAACAAAGATATCAGAGTATATTTAATTGAAAAAATCCGCAATGAAATAAAATTTAACTCCATTGAAGATTTACAACAACAACTTTATAAAGACAAAGATTATGTTTCAAAATTAGAATTTTAATGTATGCCTTTTATGTTGCGCTTTTAATATTCTCCCCTCACATATAAGATTTGTCCGCTTAACGATGTATTATATTGCAATAATGGCGTTTTAGACGGGCCGCTAATGGGGTCGCCTTCTGATGATAAAATATACCTGGTCTCACAACACGGACATTCGGCAATTGAAACATCAGAAGTTAAATCAACAGAACATGAATTATCATCATGATAAAGGCACAATCTGTCAAAAGCCCAAAATTCACCCGATGGCCCCCTGTATAAAATGACACCAAAGGCGGTCTGATTGGTTCCGTATACATCATCCCGAACAATCATTGCATTATTATAGGTTTGCAATTCAATATAGCGTGCTTCATTAAGATTTACCTGGAAATTAACATAAGAAGAATAATTTAAATCTTTGTCTCTATTACATCCTAACATGATAAATAATACAAACAACAAATGTACACCTGTGAGATTAAACCTGTTCATTATAAATTAAATATTTTTTATATTACGCTTTTATTAACTATGATTTTGTGAATTTATTATATTAAAACCAACACAATTCAATTAAAAAGGGCGAGAAGATAATACTCTCACCCTTTTCCTAACAAACTAATAAACTAACTTGAAATGCCGCCTAACAACAAACTATTATTGAACAATCAATCGTAGATTCTTTTGTCCGTTTTCTCCATTAATTTGAATTATATATAATCCTTCTTTATTAATTTTATGTTTCAACAATTTTATTACTGTAGATTGGCCGGATTCGATCTCAACGTGTTTCTGATCAACCAATTCTCCCAGCACACTATAAATTGACACATCAACGTTTTCTCCTTGCTTGTATCCTGCCAATTCCAGATACGCATCGCCTTCCATCAATGGATTCGGATAGATGATTTCTTTTTGATGAGCAAACACATCCTCAATTCCTACATTTGACCTGTAATTACAGGTTACAACTTTATCTGCATCCATCACAATAGTGATCTTATTCACACCATTCTCATCGGTATATATTGCATTGGCTGTATCACCTGTCCATCCGGTCAACACATAACCACTATCCGGTTTTGCGGTGATAGTTACTTCTGTTCCTGCTCTGTATGCAAATCTATCCGGTGATACGCTTTCTATTGTACCATTCACAACAAATGCCATCAAAAAATAAGTTTCCACATCATCAATAAATATAGCTCTCAATAATTTGTTCGAATCCATGGTAACACTCGTTGACACGTCTGTTCCTGAAGAAGCTCCCTCCCATTTGTCAAACTCATATCCATCTTCCGGTTCAGCGGTTGCTGTTACCACTGTTCCATAAGCATACAGGCTGTCTGACGTTACCGTATCCAACGCAATGCTACCATAGCCGGGTTGAGATACTTCTGTTGTCAATTTATATTTAACAGCATCATAGATCAATGTATACACAATGACGGTTCCATCCTCTGCTATCACCTCTACTGTCGCTGTTCGTTCTGCTTCTGTGCCGTACAGGTTTGTAGCATGATCAATATTCACGGTTGCGTTCGGATCAGTCGTTTCTGCGTGGATGGTTGGCATCGCTGTAGTGCCTGGCTCCAGTTCAACACTGTAGGTTGTTGAATCGGGATTAAAGGCCGGGCCTAATGTACCGCCATCTACACTCAGACTACTCAGGGTAGCATCGCTGGATTGAGGAGTGCATGTTAGTTGAACATCTGTATCTGTTGCTTCACAACCACTTGTTTGGCCTCTGACAGCTATGCTGTACATACCTGTATCAAGCCCTGTGAAGGTGCCTGTGGTATCTGTCCAGTCTATCCCGTCAATGCTGTATGCTAATGTACCTAATTCGGTTGCAGTGATGACAATTTCTCCATCTGTCAAATCACATCCCGTTGGATTTAGTGTACTGACATCTGTTATAACAGGAATAGCATTCACTGTAACATAATCAGCCTTTGTCTCAGCTAAAGTGGTTCCATCTGTTATTTCAAGACTCACCGTCTTTGAACCTGCTCCTGTATAGGTTACAGCATGAGGCCCTTCTCCTGTGGCAGTGGCAGGGCTCGCGCCTGTGCCAAAGTCCCAGCTATACGTTGTTGAAGTGGTGGTGCCGGTTGATTGATTTGTAAACACAACCGTGTCGCCATCACATATAGACGTATTGTCTGCTGAGAAATCAGGGGTCAGTCCGCAGCCTACCAATGAAACGGTGAGGCTTTGGGTTGTTCCTGTACATCCGTCTGCATTGGTCTCGGTGACGGTGATGTCGCCATTCGAGCTGCCAAAGTCAACTGTGATGCTGTTATTCTCAGGGCCTGTTTCTCCTGATGTTATAGTCGCTCCATTCGGTACTGTCCAGGCATAACTTGAACCACTCGTCAGGGTGACTGAATATGTCTCGCCTGTAGCATTGCAGTTTGGTGCGG
>CAZJWE010000024.1:0-2491 GCA_964549265.1 uncultured Bacteroidales bacterium
AGCCCAACCCCACCAAAGGCTATTTGCAGGTAAGCATTACCGGTACAGAAGCCGGTGAGGGAGTAGTCTGAACCTTGATTTTTAGGATTAAAAGATTTTCATGATTATTGTTCATTTATTGGTTTAAAAATATTATTTTTATATCAAGGGAATCGAATAATCAAGGTTCAGACAATATGCAGTACAAAGAAATAACAGAACAGATTATAGGAGCAGCGATGGAGGTACATAAATCGTTGGGAAATGGATTTCAGGACTCATCATTGGAATAACATTTATATTAGCATGTGAAAATGATGATGCGGATTCTAATGGTGACGAACCGGCAAGCAATGAGGTATGGATGCAAAATAACGACTTTGTTCCATTAAAAAAAACAGTTTCTGCAGGCACAACAGTCAAATGGATCAATAAAGTCAATGTTTCCCATACCGTGACCAGTGCAAATGGATTATTTTCGAGCAGAAACATAAGTGGAGGAGGAACATTTGAATATACTTTTGATTCTGCCGAAACTTATGAATACACATGCACTCTTCATGCCGATATGGATGGGACGATTATTGTGGAGTAGAAAAAGAGAAATATTTAATACATGTTTATTTTTTACTCTTCAAGTTGTATTGCAAAAATAATTCATGAGTCCCATAGCTATAATATCTAATGGGTGATGTGGTTATATCATAAGAGTAACCAAAATCCCACTGATCAAAGAAGTTTAACCCTATCATAACAACGAAGGCATCATATGTTCTGTATGTCAATCCAAACCAGTATTTTTGCATGTACTCAAATTTTGTATTGATGTCAAGCTGAAGCGGAGCACCAACTACTTTAGTCATTAAAAATGATGGTTTAATGTTTATGTCATTGGCCAATGATAACTGATTATAGCCACCCATTAAAAAGTAATGACATGAGTTATTATTATAAAATTGCCTGTCTTCCTGAATTGGAATAATATTTAGATTGGAACCAAATAATTGTAAAGCAGAAAATCCCAAATAATATTTATTCCCGGTAAAATAGATGCCAATGTTTGCGTCCGGTGTGAGTGTTGACGAATTGATTTCTGTATTTATTTTATTATCGTTTTTGTCAATAATTAGCAGTTCATCTTTATTCATTGTTATTTGGGTAAGATTTAGAGAAAGGCCCATGTATAATTTATGACTTTCATCAAATTTCGCACAATAAGCATATGAACCACTAATATTATTTTTTTTTAATAATCCAATTTTTTCAGCAATGATATATCCTCCTATGCCATATTTATTGCTGTCCATTGCGCTTCGGATGCTAATAATATTTGTTAAGGGAGCATTGTTGAAGCCAACCCATTGCTTTCGGAAAGAAAGCCTGATCTCAAGGTTGTCATTAAACCCGGCTAAACCAGGGTTGTATAGAAAGTCATTGAACATATACTGACTTAACTGAGATATTTGTTGACCCTGTGTGCTCAATCCAATAATAAATAAAATGATATATAAGCTGTTTTTTTTCACTCCTTTATGATTTGTTTTATTGATAGACCTGACAAGGCTCGCCTTGAATTTAATTTGTTGATTATGTGAGGTGTAAGTATTTTATTAATCATCCTGGTATATCTCAAAAATGTTGTCATAGCTTAGTTTATTATCTTATAATGTTCACACTTCCTTTAAATGTTTCATCTTCAATTTTAACAATATAAAAGTAAACCCCATCGGGCAATGGATTATCGTTGAATGTTCCGTTCCATTGGTTCGTATAGCCTTTATTATAATAACATCGTTTTCCCCATCTGTTAAATATTTCTACCCTGTTATCAGGATAATTTTCAATGTTTTTTATATGCCATGTATCATTGTTTCCATCACTGTTTGGACTAAATGCATTCGGAATAATAATAGGACTGATATTCACAGTAGTTGAATCGTTATTTGAGCATCCATATTCATTGGTTACAATTACATAATAGGTAGTGGTATTGGAAGGATTTGCATCAGGGTTTTTGCAATTATAACAACTAAGATGATCAATGGGAGACCATGAATAACTTAAACCTCCGGAAGCAAACAAAGTAGTTTTTTGTCCCGGCATAAGCGTATGGTCATCTCCTGCTTCTGCATCAGGTAAAGGGTGGACAGTTATAGTGATTGAATCTTTTGAATACCCACATGTATTAAAGACTGAAACATAATATGTTTTTGTGTTGACAGGAGAGATATGTATTGTTGAGCTTGTGTCTTGGGTGCTCCAAATATAAGTATCTCCACCATAGGCGTTTATTTTATTTGTATCTCCTTTGCATAGAAAAGTATCACAAAATATGTATGATTGAGGCAGGGATATACCGGTTATTTCAATGGAATCAATTGTTTGGCAAACACTTTTTGTTGCTCTAACCCAACACCACCCTGCTGTATAAGCAACAAAGATGGAGTCATTATTGCTTTCCGTGCCATCCTGCCAACTGTAATCATCATACCCTGCGCCGGCATTTAATGCA